>JAGNDY010000050.1 GCA_018003655.1 Candidatus Nanopelagicales bacterium | reverse complement strand
TTGGGGATGAGCAGGCCTGTGAAGAGCAGGATGCTGCTCCACAGATACAGCAGCGGCACAATCGAAACTAGGTACTGAATGAAGTCGCGGCCGGTCACGTGCCACTTGCCGTCGGCGCGGTAGCTGACGCGAAGCCGCGGTACCGCACTTGCCTTGGCCATCCCGAGGACCAAGGAGATCGCTGCTACCAGCAGTGCCGCGAATAGGGTGATGTCGACCAACTGACTCACATCAACTCACCCCTCACGACGCGCAGTTCCCAATGGCCACGCCAGTATGGCGATGTGCCCCGATCCTTAGCGACCGCTGCGTGACGCCTACCGCTTTGTGGGTTTGACCCGCCACGTCCAAGTCTTGGTCCACGGCCGGTAGTTGGCGTTGCCCTTAGCCGTCGCTGTCAGCTTGACCAGCGCTCCGCGTTTGCCCACTGCCTTGACCTTGACCTTGCCGTCGGCGTTCACCTTGACCTTGCAGTAGGCAAGGTCACCGCGCTTGGCTTGGCCCAGCGGTCGGCATGACACCTTCCATTTGATCTTCTGGCCTTGTTCGGTCTTGGGCCCGCAGTCGATGACCTTGCCACCAGCCACTGGCTTGCGGGTGCAGTTCACCGTCTGAGTGCCCTTGAGCAGGTCGACCGTGCGGTTGGCCGTGATGATCGTCGCATCCTGGGTGTAGTCGTCGGTGAAGCCGATCGTGCGATCTTGGCCGGGGACAACCGCAAAGTCACCGGTCTCGGTGCCCTCGCCGGAGGACGCAGCGTTGGTTAGCGACCAGCGGGTAGTGGCGCTGACCACGCCCGGGTTGCCCTCCGCGCTGTAGCCCAACTCGCATTTTCCACTTCCCGCCTTGGCGATGAGAGTCGTGCCGTCGAGGGTGCACTTGCCCGAATCAAGGGTGATCGTGACCGGCTTGTTGTTCGACGCTCTTGTCCCGGACAACGTTGCGGTCTTTTGGTTCTCTAGTGAGCGCGTCCCCGAATTCCAGGCGCTGCCTCGCCAGAACGGTGTGATCTCTGCCTGGGGTTGTGCACCGCCGGAGCCGTTCTCCAACTCAGTCGCGTGGCATGTATCCGTGCCGTCGTTATCAACGCCGTCGACGTAGATGTCGGCGATCTCACCAGTGGTCTGATTGACCGGAACCGTCAGCACCTTGGGCCAGCCAAGTAGCGGGTTCAGCGGCGCGTTGTCGCACATCAGTTCAATCTTCACGTCCCCGGATCTCAAACCGTTGCCGGAGAGAACGTCCTTGGTCAGCTTCAGCGCAGCACGCTTGACGTAGGTGAAATCGCAGGTGACGGTTTGGCCGGACTTCGCCTGCACCACCGCAAAGGTGAAGAAGGTGCTGGTGCCGAAGGGTGCGTTGAAGTCGATCGCACTGTCAGGGCCGCAATCGACGGATTTGGTCACCCAACTGGGGTCAACGCCCGCGGTCGGTCGGGTACCGCCGATGCAGTACGTCTGAATCGGTTGGTCAATCATCGAATCGGCCGGAGTGACGGGCGTCGCTTCGTGGAAACCTGGGCCGCCGGTCGTGTCGGCGTTCTGGTCATACAACCCAGCGCTGGGGTCACATTCCTTGGTGGTCGGATCCTGGACCGTCGTGAGGTAGTTGATGGCCGCGTTGTCACCGCCGATCGTCTTGGCCCGGATCTTGAGGGAAGCCAGGGGGGTGAACTCATTGGCCCAGGTGCAGGTGATCTCGGGAACACCGGCGCCGACCACGTTGACGACGATGCTTCGGGAGGTGCCCGTTCCCGTGGTCGGCACTTCGGTGCCGTTGTCGTCGACGCAGAGGACCGATCGGACTGCCCATTTCCCCGCGGCTGACGGGGCCGGCAGCGTCTCGGACATGGTGTAGGTGCCGCTGGTAATGCCAGTGAAGAGGTGGCTGTCGGGATCTTCGCCGTGGTCGTTAGTCGTCGTCAGGCTGGTCGTTCCACCACCGGTCGGGCCGCTGAGTTCGAACGGAAATGTCCCAGTCGAACCGTACGACACCTTGGCGATGCGCAGGTTGCTTGCTGGCGGTGGCGCCAGATCATTGGCGAACGTGCACGTGACGTTCGATCCTGCGGCCAGCGTGATATCAACCCGTTTGTTCCCCAGGTCAACGACGGTACTGGACCCGGAGCCATCGACACAGCTGATCCCAGTCAGGTTCCAGCCATTCGGCAGCGTTGTCTCCCGGACGAACCACGCACCCGGCGCTCGCGTCTCGGAGAAGACGTCACCGGGGTAGGAGCCGCTGTCGCGCATCGTGAACGTGCCGCCGGGGTTGAATGAGACGTCACCCTGGAATCCGAATGACTGGTTGGTCGCCTCCGGTGCGGACTTCTTGATGGTGATGGTGCCCGGAACGGGTGGGGGAGCAACGGGGTCACCGATGTACCAGGCGTAGCAGAAGGCGTGCTTCTGACCGCTGCGGAATCCGACGTATTCCACATTGTCGCCGTTGAGTGCGTCGGTGTTACACCGCAGCGCGGCGAAGTTGTAGTCGGCCGGGTTAGCAAAGGGTCCAGCTGCGGGCAGCGAGTCCGCCCGAGTGCCACCCATCGTCCACAGGGAGTTCTTGCGGGCCTGATCAAGCTGTGCTTGATTCAACTGCACGGTGACAGCGCCGGCGATCGTCTGCGTCCCGACTGGGTTTCCCGAGTCGTCAAGGCGCGGAACGGATGCTGTCGTGGTGTTGGTGGCGTTGACCCCAGTGACGTTTCCGCCCACTCGGCTGAGGTAGGGCGAGGGTGCTGCCGGCAGTGGGGACTTTCCATCGATATTTGATCCGAACGTCAGTGGCATGCCGACGAACGGGGTGCACGGCAGCTGGCCGGTAATCGCAGCCTCTTCTTTGTCCGGATTGACCGGGGGGATCATGTTGTTGCTGTAGTTCGTGTCGGGCCCCAGGTTCTTCAACGTCTCCTGGATGTTGTTGCGGGCACGGTTCGCCCGCACATTCGGCCACGTGGTCGTCGCCCCTGAAGTGTCCGAGCAGTAACGCGCGACCAGGGTGACCGAGTAGTCAGTCGGGTCCGTCGGTGCGGCGCTGGCAGGTGCTGCAGTCGCGACCGACCCGATGGCGACGGCGACCAAGGCGGCGGCAGCGATCGCGAGCGAGAGAAGGACAGACAGCGCGCCCCTGAGTTTGCCCCAGGATCCGATGGTGAGCATGGCGGGATAGTACGCGCGGAAGAGTGGACTTCGCACGCCAGACGGTCAGCCGTCCCGGTTGCGAAAGGTCGATGTCGAATAGGGTGAATGACAGGTGTCCAGCAAGGAGTGCGCCCAGTGTCGAGTGATCAGCGTGGGTCTAATGGTGGACTACGGTCCGAAGTTGTAGCAGTGGCCGAGCAAGACCTCGCGGACCTACTCGTTGCAGTACCCAACTTCCGCGACGCCGGTGGCCTGGCGGCTGGCAAGGGACGCACGTTCCGGCGGGGATTCGTCTTCCGTTCCGGACAGCTAGCCGATTTGGCCGCAGCCCCTCGCCAGGCGATTGCAGCACTGGGCATCGGACAGGCCGTCGATCTTCGAACCCACGCTGAACGGTTGGCGCGGCCCGATTCGCTGCCGACCTCGGTTCGGGTTCAGATCGCCGATGTGCTTGCCGACAACCCCGGCAGTGGCGCGGCCAGCCTGGCGGAACTTGCCAACAGCGCCCCCAGCACTGTGCCGGTCGACGCCATCAACGCGGCTTTCGGTGGCGGCCGTGCCGCTGAGTTGATGATTGGCTCCTATCAGGGGTTTGTGCTGCTGGAATCCGCGCAGCTCGCGTACCGCACCTTCGTGTCGGCAGTGGCTCACGCCGATGAGCCGTTGATCGTCCATTGCACAGCCGGAAAGGATCGCACCGGCTGGGCGGCCGCGATGCTGCAACTGTTTGCCGGCGTCAGCGAACGCGACATCATCGACGGCTACCTCGCCAGCAACGACAAGATCGCGGCCGAGTTCGATCCATTGGTCGACAAGTTCGGTGCTCTCGGCATTGAGGTCGCCGCCATCAGGGCATTAGTCCAAGTCCGGGCCGAGTACCTGGAGGCTGCAATGGATTCGATGGTGAGTTCCTACGGCGACGTTGGACGCTACTTCGAGGATGGATTGGGTCTGACCGCCAACGACCTCGGCGCACTGGAATCCCAACTGCTGGACTAGGCCTGCTCGCCCGCACCGCTTGCGGGTTTGGCGGTCGGCCGAGTTCAGGGGGAGTCCAGCCAATGATCTCCGTAGCTGTCTCGCGGTTGGCCGACGCCTGGGCCGTCAACGGGTTGCCGGGGCCGGATACGTCGGCTGCGGACCATGATCGTGCGGCCACGACGGGTTCGTGAACGGCGAAGTTTACGATCGCGCCACTGCCAGTAGAACTCGTTGACCCGCTGGTTCTTCATCGCTCGTCTTGCCGCCTTGGCCCTGGCCGGAGACCGCAACTCCATCAGGCCGAAGTACAGCTCGGCTACCGACTCGATCCGCAGCAATTGGCGACTCGCCTGATTGCGCGTCAAATCCCCGAGGAGTTGGGCGCGCTCCGCCGCATCGCTCAATCGCATGCAGGCAGTATCTCCCCGTTTGTGACCGACGGAGTGAATCCAGCGACATGTTTGCGCGGATTTCGGCCTAGCCTGGGTACATGTCGGCCAGTCACCGGCGGCTCCAGCCCAAGTGGGTCGCCGTGTCCATGATCGCGACCGTCGTGGTGACGGCTGCCGGCTTCTCCGCACCCGCGTCCGCGTCCGCCACCGTTGCCGCACCGCCGGTCAATGCGGCGTTCGACTACCAGATCGGCGGCAGCTATCAGCCTGCTCCCGCGGTAACGGTGGTCGATCGCGACCGGCGCGCTCGGCCAGCTCAGGGCAAGTACAACGTTTGCTACGTCAACGCCTTCCAGGCCCAGCCCGAGGAGCTGAGGTGGTGGAAGCGCCACCATCGTGGCCTGCTGCTGCGCAAGCGGGGCAAACTGGTCAAGGACACCGGCTGGAATGAGGTACTGCTGGACACGTCGTCCGGCCGACAACGGCGCGGCATCGCGGCAGTCGTCAATCGGTGGGTTGGTCGCTGCGCGAGCAAGGGCTTCCGTGCCGTGGAATTCGACAACCTGGATTCCAACGTCCGTAGCCGAGGGCAGCTGCGCCTGGCCGACAACCTCAAGTTGGCTCGCCTGCTTGTCCGGCACGCCCACCGGGTCGGGCTCGCCGCAGGACAGAAGAATGCGGTTGAGCTGGGTCGCCGTGGACGCGATGTGGCCGGATTCGACTTCGCTATCGCCGAGGAGTGCGAGCGATACCGCGAGTGCGGTCGTTACCAGGCCGTGTACGGCCGCCACGTTATTGAGATCGAGTACACCGACTACCCAGGGGCGGTCTTCGTCCGGGCGTGCCAGGCTCGCGGGTCGCAGATCTCGATCATCCGCCGTGATCGGGAGGTCCGCCAACGTGGTCGAGCGGGTTACTACTTCCAATCCTGCTAGCCAATAGCGCTGGCTCCATACTTGCGACCATGGCTGAGGATCTGCTCGTCGTCGTCGGCGGCGGCGACGTCGTCATCGCTGCCCGTGAATTGCACTGGCAGTTCTCGCGATCGTCAGGTCCCGGCGGCCAATCGGTCAATACCAGCGACAGTCGGGTCTCGCTGTCATTCGACCTTGCGAAAACCGAGTCACTCGACCCGTACCTTCGGCAGCGGGCCCTGCGACGCTTGCAAGCGCGACTCATTGACGGAGTCATCACGGTCCACGCGGAAGCGCAACGCTCCCAGTACCTCAACCGGCTCGCGGCCCGCAAGCGTCTCAGCGAACTGCTCGCCTCAGCCATCGCAGCCCCACCCCCGAAGCGGCGGCCGACCAAGCCCTCCCGAGGAGCCCGCGAGCGTCGGATCAGCAGCAAGAAGAAGCGTGGACAGACCAAGGCGCTTCGGCGACCAGTCCAGGATTGACGACTACCGTTAGCCGGATGCACCCCGGCAGAGGACCAGCCAATCCACGCAGGCTGGCCGTGCGGCTAGGGCTTCCGGCCGCAGTCGCGATCCTTCTCGTGGCTCTGTTTCTTGTGTGGCCAGCCGACGGTGACCAAATCGCCAGCGGCAACGACTCGGTGTGTGCACCCGGGGCACCGCAGTGGATGCAGATCGTGACCGCAGAGCCGGTGATGCAGCCGCCGGATGGGGCAACCGCCGTCACGCGCACGGCGGTTCTGAGCTGTTATGAGTTCCCTGTGTTGGGGAATCTGGGGCCGGATACCCCGGAGGTCAGTGCAGCTATGGGCTTCGCTACGCAGGACTCAGATGAGCAGGTTCTCACTGGACTGCAGCTGGCGGCCGGGATGAACGATTGGCAGGAATCCACCGATGGCCCGAGCGCCGGTTGTCTTGTCAAAGTCATCGAAGGGGTTACGTCATACTTGGCAATCACGGCTGGCAGCGAACAAAACTATGAAGTGTCGGTCAGCCGCGCCGACCCGGACACCTGCGCGGGGGAGCCTGCTGATTCGCTGCGCAATTAGTCGACAGCTACAACTGCTTGTCGGTATCGATGTCCCCGTGGTTTTGCATCAGCACGTGGATCAGTTCCTCGTCCTGGCCGACGATGTACACCAGGTCACCCGCCGCAAAAGCGACGTCCCGGCGCGGTGGGTTCTCAAAGTCGTCGGGTGAGTCCACCCGTCTTATCGCGATCACTCGGATTTGCGCGTCCAGATCCGCTCTGACAACACCGACCAACCCACCGTCGGGAGTGACGGTCAGTCGTCCGACCAGCATGGTGTGATTCGCGACAGTGAATGCAGAGAACACTTCGAGTCCGAGGGCCGCCGCCACGAACCAAGGTGCGGCCAGAGCAGCAGTGGAACGCACCTCCTTGAAGCCGAACGTGCGCTCGACCGTGGTCGAGAGTTGTCGATCGAATAGCCGCAAGACAGTCGGAACGGTGTCGCGTCGGTCGCCTAAGAAATCCAAGACCGCCAATCCGGTCTCGATGTTGGCGAAGTCGTCGCTGGTCACGATGGCCACAGCGGAGGCCGCCGAGAGGTTGGCCGCGGCAAAGGTGTCCGGGTCGGTCGTCGCTCCGACCACGACCGGAACGTTCATCGCTCGCGCCCGGCTGAGGAAGCGCGCTTCAGGCTCGGGCTCGATCACGGCAACCTGGCGACCTTCGCTGAGTAGGTCCGCCGCGACGCTGGTACCTACCGACCCGAGACCGACGACTATCACGTGATCACGCAGGGTCGCGGCTCGCTGCGAACCGAAGCTGGCCGCGATTCGTCGGCTAACCAACAGATCGGTCAGTTGGGCGAAGAGGACAGCGATCAGCGCGGTGCCGATGAGCATCAGCGCGATGTCGAAGATTCTCAGGTAGGTCGGCTGATCGCCGAAAGGAAAGTCTCCGTAGCCGACCGTGACCAGGGTCTGGATCGTCGTGTAGATCGAATCGACCAGGTCCATTTTGCGGGGCCCGTAGTTGACGTATCCGATGTCGATGACGATGGTGGCGGTAATCGTTAGCAAGACGACCAGCATCACTGTCGTCTTGAGCGCACGGTCCGCACCGAAGGTGATGGTGTGCCACAGCGCCCGGATGGACCCCGACCTTGGGTTAACCAAGTGGTCGCGCTGGTAGCGCGCACCGACGGCCCTGCGCGACCGTTGCTTCCCGTCGGGAAGCAATCCCTCGCTCTTGAGTTCCTCGGCCGTTCCAAGCAGCGCCACGCGTTCGCCAAGGCGGATGACCTGGTCGCGGTCGGGGCAGAGTCTCGGTTCGCCATCCGGCGGGATGATTGAGATCGGCGCAAGGTCGCCGTAGATCTCCCGCAGGGTCCCCTCCCGCGTGGCGTTGACCTCGACGACTCGGTAGTACTGCGAGCCCGCATACACGTCGTGGTCTCTGCTCTGCAGCGCGGCCTTGACGAATGCGGGCGCGGCCAGTGCGGCCGCATTCAGCACGGTGCCTCGCCCGGTCACCTTCTCCAGGGCCGATCCCACGGCGGCATTCGACGACCGAACGATCACCCGAGTCCTGGGCCGGAGCTCGCGGGCGAGTAGCGCAATCTCGAAGTTGTTGAGCTCGTTCTGCTCAACACAGATCAGAGCGGCAGCGGTGTCAAGGCCCGCAGACTCGAGGACTTCCTTGCGCCGTGCGTTACCAACGATGTGGCGGATACCCCACTCGCGGATCAGTCGGACCGAACGGTCATCCGCGCCCTCATCAATCACCACGATGCGCTGGCCGATGCGATGTAGTTGCTCCACAACGCGCAGGCCGATGCCGTGAAGGCCGGCCACAATGATGTGGCCAACGATCAAGTCGTCATCGTCACCAGGCACCCAGTCACTCTAGGCCCGCAGCCATCGGGAATCAGGGCGAAGCGCGACTACTCGGCCAGTTCGGCCTCTGCCTCGGCCAGTTCTGCCGCAGCGGCCTCTTCGGCGCGCTTGTACGACGCGTTGACCTCTGCCTCCGCCTCGGCTCGACCGGCCCAGGTGGCGCCCTCGACGGACTTACCTGGCTCTAGCTCCTTGTACACCTCGAAGAAGTGTTGGATCTCCATCCGGTCGAACTCGGGTAGATGGAAGATGTCGCGGATGTGCTCCATGCGCGGGTCATTGGCCGGTACACAGACGAGTTTGTCGTCTCCGCCAGCCTCGTCGGTCATGCGGAACATGCCGACCGTCCTGGCCCGAATGAGGCATCCGGGGAAGGTGGGTTCCTGCACGATGACCAAGGCATCGAGCGGGTCACCATCTTGGCCCAGCGTGTCGTCGACGAAGCCGTAGTCGTGTGGATAGCGCGTGGCAGTGAAGAGCATTCGGTCGAGGCGTAAACGGCCGGACACATGGTCGATCTCGTACTTGTTCCGACTGCCGGTCGGAATCTCGATTGTGACGTCGAACTCCACGAGTTACTCCTGTGTGTATGTCGTCGGCTGCTAGTTGGCTTAGTGTTCCGCATATTGGTTCCCAACGCCCGACGAACGAGACATGCCACCGGGCTGGGCTAGCGGGTTGGAAAGGGGCAGCTGTGAAGCTGGGCTGGTCGGGTGCGGCAATGACCGCCACGGCGACGGTCCTGGTAGCTGCGCTCACGGCGACGGCCCATGCTGAGACCGCTGCGCCAACACTGGCGCCGAACCTGCCGAGCGCGACCGACATCCGGGTGCTGCCGCCCCTGGACCCAGTTGCTACGAATGCGCCGACTGCCGCTGGACTGCAGGCGGCCCTGGCTCCCGCGTTGGGCTTGCGAACGCTCGGTTCGACCCAGCGGCTCGTCGTGTTCGATGCGCTCAGCGGCGACCAGCTCTACGGCCAAGACGAATCGACTCCGGCAACTCCGGCATCCACCAACAAGCTTTTGACTGCTGGGGCCGTCTTGGCCGGGTATGGCGCGGATCAGCAGATCAGCACCAAAGTCGTGCAGGCTGCCAACCCGAACGAGTTGGTGCTGGTCGGCGCAGGTGACCCACTACTCAAGGTCTCCGGAACCACTGACGGTGAACGTCGAGTCGCGTCCTTGTCCACATTGGCGCGCCGAACCGCGTCGGCTGTGAAGTCGGCCAACCCGCCGATCAGCGGACCGGTCACCCTCAGCTACGACGACACCCTCTTCACTGGACCGACGATGTCGCCGACGTGGCCTAAGACCTACTCGACCGCTGGAGTGGTTGCTCCGGTCACGGCGTTGATGGCCGACGGCGGGCGCATCGGCGGTGTGGTGAACCAAAATCCGTCCCAGGCGACCGCCGCTCGGTTCGCGAGTCTCTTAACGAGCCGGGGAGTGCAGGTCTCGGGGTCACCCGCGGCGGCAACGGCACCGCCCGACGCCAACCAAGTCGCCGAGGTGAGTTCGGCACCCATGTCGCAGTTGGTGACCCACACGCTGACCGAATCGGACAACGAGGCAGCGGAGGTGCTTGGGCACCTTGCTGGGGTTCGACTCGGGGGCTCCGGGAGCTTCGAAGGTGGCGCTCAGGCGGTCAACAAAATGCTGACGGACCTGGGTATCGACACCGCGGGGGTCACCATCCACGACGGTTCCGGCCTCAGCCGCGACGATGCTGTGCCTGCTCGAACACTCGGCCAGCTGCTCAGTGCTGCTGCCCGCAACGCGAGTCCACGGCTCTGGCCGCTGGCCTACGGGATGCCGATCGCTGGGTTCACCGGCACGTTGGCGACTCGCTACGGCACACCAGCAACCAAGCCGGGTCGGGGAGTGGTGCGGGCAAAGACCGGAACGCTGACCGGTGTGAGCGCACTGGCGGGTTTGGTGACCGATGCCGATGGTTCCCTGCTCGCATTCGCCCTGATGTCGCCGGATGTGGCCAGCGCCGATTCGGCGGCCGCGGTCTGGGATGGCGCATCGGCGACGTTGGCCAAATGTGGGTGCAAGTAGCGTCAGGGCATGGCACTGGACGTAGTTGATTGGGACCTTGCGCTGGCGACTGGTGGTCGCTTGGCTCCCAAAGGTCCTGACCTCCAGTTATCGGATGCGCGCGAGGCGGTCCTCCAGCTGCGTTCACTCGCCGATGAAGCGGTGCTGCCGGTTCGCGAGTGCACCGGCATGGTCACTGCGTCCGATGCCCCACAGGCTGCCGTCATCGATCGGCAGGCGTGGATCGAATCCAACATCGATGCATTCAGATACGTGCTGGCCCCAATTCTTTCTCGACTGCGGGAGACGGCGGGTTCCGGCGCGGTCAATCAGGTCGGTGCCCGGCTTACCGGTGTGCAGCTTGGCGGCGTGCTGGCGTGGCTGTCAGGCAAAGTCCTGGGCCAATATGAGGCGCTCACCCCACCGGGAGCGACACCGCGATTGATGCTCCTGGCACCCAACATCGTCCGGGTGGCGGAGACGCTGGAAGTCGATCAGCGCGATTTCCAGATGTGGGTCTGCCTGCACGAGGAGACACATCGAGTGCAATTCACGGCCGTGCCGTGGCTGAGCAACCACTTTGCCGGCGAGGTCCAGGCGTTGGTCGCGGGCTCCGACGTGCCGACATCAGAACTGCTCAAGCGAACGCGCGACATCCTCGGTGCGCTGGTCGCTGTCCTGCGTGGTCGGGACGGGGCAACGGCACTGCTGCGCGCGGTCCAGACGCCAGCCCAGCGGGAGATCTTCGACCGGCTCAGCGCCTTGATGACGTTGCTTGAGGGTCATGCCGACGTCGTAATGGATGACGTTGGACCGGCGATTGTTCCGTCGGTTGAAGTCATCCGGTCGCGATTCAACACTCGACGCAAAGATCCGGGAACGATGGATTCAATCGCCCGCCGGGCACTCGGGATGGACGCAAAGATGCGCCAATATGCCGAGGGAGCGGTTTTTGTCCGGGGTGTCATCGCCGAGGTCGGGATGCCTGGCTTCAACCGGATTTGGGAATCCCCGGCCGCACTCCCGAGCCTCGCCGAGATCGCGGCGCCAACGGAATGGGTCGCCCGAGTCCATGGGTAAGGCTCCATCAACTGATCCGGCCACGACGAGCGGTCGAGTGCTGGAACACGTGCGTGCGGCTACTGGCACGTTCGGCCCCGACGAACTCATTCTGGTGGCCTGCTCGGGCGGTGCCGATTCGCTGGCGTTGGCGGCGGTCGCGGCACATGTGCCAGCGCTCGGTGGACCGAGGGTCGGCGCCCTGATCGTTGACCATCAGCTGCAAGCCAGATCGGCTGGCACGGCCGCGGTCGCCGCTGAGCACTGCCGGGAGATGGGACTGAGCCCAGTGCTCGTGCTCACGGTGGATGTGATGTCCGGGCCGGGCAACGGTGGGTTGGAAGCGGCGGCGCGTTCCGCCCGGCGTGCGGCCATGACTGAGGCGGCCGCCGAGTTGGGGGCCAGCGCCGTCATGCTCGCCCATTCCCTCGACGACCAGGCCGAGACCGTGCTGTTGGGACTCGCCCGTGGTTCCGGTTCACGGTCAATGGCGGGCATGGTTGCTCGCGACGGACTGTGGGTCCGACCACTACTGGGCGTCCGTCGCGAAGAACTGCGGGAGGTCGTCGCGCAGGCGGGGTTGATCGCGCACGAGGACCCGCACAACGTCGATCATTCGTTTGCTCGGGTTCGAGTCCGCAGCCAGGCCATGCCAGCGCTGCGGGAGGCCCTCGGAGAAAGCATCGCCACCAACCTCGCCCGCTCGGCTCAGCTGGTTCGGGCCGACGTCGAGGCCCTCGATGTCTGGACCCAGTCAGAAGTCGCGCAACGGGTAGCAGTCTTGGCTGAGGCGGACGCCGGGCAGTCCGCCACGGTCCTGATTGACACCATTGCCCCAACACCGTTGCGCGATCTGCCCGCCGCCATCCGGACGCGGGTGCTGAGGTTGGCGATCTTGGCGGCGGGGGTGCCAGCGGGCTCGCTGACGGCGGACCACCTGTTGCGCAGCGACGCCCTGCTGGTGTCAGGGTCAGCTACGGCAGCTATCCGTTTGCCTGCCGATTTCCAGTTGCGGTGGGTGTCTGACAAGCTAGCCGTGCAATCGGCGGGTCCGATGCATCAGCGAACGCATGAGCCGAGGAGCCACCAGTGAACTGCGAAGACCTGGCCGAGGATCTCGATTACGTCCTCTTCACCGAGGAGCAAGTTCAGGCCCGGGTCGCGGAGTTGGCTGCTCAGGTAGATCAGGATTACGCAGGGGAACCGCTGCTGCTCATCGGTGTTCTCAAGGGCGCGATGATGGTGATGGCTGACCTCTCGCGAGCGATGACGAACCCAGCCGAGATCGACTGGATGGCCATCTCCTCTTATGGCGCCGCCGGACACTCCAGTGGCGTGGTACGGATTCTCAAGGATCTGGACACCGACATCGCCGGTCGTCACGTCCTGATCGTCGAGGATGTGCTCGACTCCGGTTTGACCCTGCGGTGGCTCCTACGCAGCCTGCACGCGCGGCAGCCCGCTTCAATCCAGTTGCTCACGCTGCTGCGCAAACCCGAAGCTGTCCGCAACGAGGTCAACGTCCGGTACGTCGGCTTCGAGATCGACGACCACTTTGTCGTCGGCTATGGAATGGACCTGGCTGAGAAGTATCGAAACCTGCGCTGCATCGGGGTTCTTCACCCCAACCTGCTGCCGTAGGACCCGTGACAGCCTGACCGCGGCCGACGTGCTCGCCGAGGGCGTAACCGAGTAGCCCTAGTCGCCGCCGCTTTCTTCCGGGTTCTCGCTTAGGGTGTCCCTTGATGGATCTCAAGAGAATCTTCCGTGGCCCGATCGTGTGGATCGTGGTCGCCGTGCTGCTCGTGCTGGTCGGAACAAACCTGATCAGCAGTCTCAGTGCGCCCAAGAAGGTCGACACCTGGCAGGTCATCTCCGACATTCAGGGTAATCAGGCCAAGTCGGCAACGATCGTTGATCGCGATCAGATCATCAAGGTGACCCTGCAAAACGGGACTGAAGAGCAGGCCGAGTACGTCGATGGCCAAGGCGTGGAGCTCCAGAACCAGTTGCAGGCCAAGAAGGACGCCGGCCAGCTGCCCGACGGCTACAACATCGAAGTTCCCAAGGACAATCTGCTCGTCTCCTTGCTTGTCTCGCTGCTGCCCGTCGCCATCATCATCTTGTTGCTCTTCTTCTTTATGAGCCAGATGCAAGGTGGCGGCTCCAAGATCATGAGCTTTGGTAAGGCCAAGACCAAAGCGGTCAACAAGGACATGCCCAAGACCACCTTCGCTGACGTGGCTGGCGCGGACGAAGCAGTTGAAGAGCTTGTCGAGATCAAGGAATTCCTGAAGGAACCGGCTAAGTTCCAAGCGGTGGGGGCAAAGATTCCCAAGGGCGTCCTCCTCTACGGTCCGCCCGGAACGGGCAAGACCCTGCTGGCGAGGGCGGTTGCCGGTGAGGCGGAGGTTCCGTTCTACTCGATCTCCGGCTCGGACTTCGTCGAGATGTTCGTCGGCGTGGGCGCGAGCCGCGTGCGCGACTTGTTCGAACAGGCCAAGACCAATGCACCGGCGATCATCTTCATCGACGAGATCGACGCCGTCGGTCGTCACCGCGGCGCTGGCCTCGGCGGCGGGCACGACGAGCGTGAGCAGACCCTCAACCAGATGCTCGTCGAAATGGATGGCTTCGACGTCTCCAGTGGCGTCATTCTGATCGCTGCCACCAACCGTCCGGACATCCTCGATCCCGCGCTCTTGCGCCCAGGTCGATTTGATCGCCAGATCACCGTGGATCGTCCTGACCTCACCGGTCGCTTCGAAATCCTGAAGGTCCACGCCCGAGGCAAGCCGTTTGATCCCAACGTGGACTTGATGGCAGTGGCTCGACGCACGCCAGGCTTCACCGGTGCCGACCTGGCCAACGTGCTCAACGAGGCGGCGCTGCTGACCGCCCGCATGGGGAAGGTGCTGGTCGACAACCACGCGCTGGACGAGGCGATCGATCGGGTTGTCGCTGGGCCGCAGAAGCGCACCCGCATCATGAGCGACCACGAGAAGGCGATCACCGCCTATCACGAGGGTGGTCATGCCATGGTCGCCGCAGCGCTGCCGAACAGCGACCCCGTGCACAAGATCACCATCCTGCCCCGCGGCCGTGCACTCGGATACACGATGGTGCTGCCCGACAAGGAGAAGTACTCCACGACCCGTAACGAGATGCTCGATCAGCTCGCCTACATGCTCGGCGGCCGAGCGGCCGAGGAGATGGTCTTCCACGACCCGACCACCGGTGCCGCCAACGACATCGAGAAGGCGACATCGGTCGCCCGCGCGATGGTCACCCAGTACGGCATGACTGAGCGGCTTGGGGCGATTCGATATGGCAAAGACAATGGCGAGGTCTTCTTGGGGATGGAGCGCGGGCACGAACGCGACTACTCCGAAGAGATCGCTGCCGCAATTGACGAGGAAGTCCGCTCGCTGATCGAGCAAGCCCACATGGAGGCCTACGACATCCTGTTCAACAACCGCGACGTCCTCGACAACCTCGTCCTTGAACTGCTCGACAAGGAGACCCTCAACAAGGAAGAGGTCGCCGAGATCTTCAAGAACCTGAACCGTCGGTCGGCTCGACCTGCGTGGACGGGGTCGGATCGACGTCGGACCGGTCGCGGACCCGTCGACGTCCCGATGAAGGAGGAGCAGATCGCCCCCAACGGTCAGACGATGCTTCCCGCGGTGGATGACAAAGCCCCCACCCAGCAGCCGCCGACGACCGGTTCCTGACGCAGCTTTACCAGCCCCCAACCGCCGAAGAGGCCGCCGTGATTGATCCCGTATCGCTCGCAACCGTTGAGGCAGAAAGCGTGCCGGACTTCGACATGGAGCGGGCAACTGCCGCGATCCGAGAACTGCTCTTCGCCGTGGGCGAGGACCCCGATCGTGATGGCCTCAAGGACACCCCGGCGCGAGTGGCCAGGATGTATGCGGAGGTGTTCAGCGGTTTGCGACTTGAGCCGTTGGACGTGCTGACCACGACCTTTGACTTGGCGCATGACGAGTTGGTGCTGGTTCGAGGTATTGAAATGTGGAGCCAGTGCGAGCATCACTTGGTGCCGTTCTTTGGCCGCGCTCACGTCGGCTACATCCCCGGCGATGACGGAAAGATCACCGGCCTGTCGAAGCTGGCACGCCTGGTTGACGTATATGCCAAGCGACCGCAGGTGCAGGAGCGGCTGACCACTCAGATTGCCGACGCGATGGAGGAGATCCTGCGCCCACGCGGAACCATCGTGGTCATCGAGGCCGAACACCTGTGCATGGCGATGCGCGGCGTCCGCAAGCCGGGGGCCAAGACGATCACCAGTTCTGTCCGGGGGCAGCTCAGGGATCCCGCGACTCGCGCTGAGGCGATGTCGCTCATCATGAGCTCATGATCGGGTAATCGACTCATGGACCTCCACAACCTCACAGCCCATGACCGCACCTGCGTCATCGGCGTGCTCAACGTGACGCCGGATTCGTTCAGTGATGGCGGGCAGTTCCTCAAAACCGAGGCGGCCGTCGCTCATGGCAAGAAGATGAGCAGGCAAGGTGCCGACATCGTCGATGTCGGTGGGGAATCCACCCGGCCCGGTGCCTCGCGAGCGCACGCCGACGCCGAGGCCGCCCGGGTTGTGCCGGTCATTACCGGACTTGCTGCCGCAGGCCTGACTATCAGCGTTGACACGATGAGGTCGACGGTGGCAGTGGCGGCTGTCGCCGCGGGCGCGCAGTTGGTCAACGATGTCAGCGGCGGCCTAGCCGATCCGGCCATGCTTGACCAAGTCGCGACGCTGCAAGTCCCCATTGTGCTGATGCACTGGCGGGCACACAGC
>JAGNDY010000049.1 GCA_018003655.1 Candidatus Nanopelagicales bacterium | reverse complement strand
GTGGAGCGGTCACCGAAGTCCCAGTCCCAGACATCTCGCACCAGTTCGTCACGAGATAGCGCCCGGCCGGGGTTAGCCAGCAGGTGGGCAAGCAGATCGAACTCGCGGACTGTCAGGGCGAGTTCTGCCGTGCCGCGTGCGACTCGCCGAGATCCAAGATCAATTGTCAGGTCGCCATCTCGAATGACCTCGTCGGCGGACTCGTTGCTACGGGCGGGCGCAGTCGAGCGACGGAGCACCGACTGGATCCGCAGTACCAGTTCTCGCGGACTGAACGGCTTGACGACATAGTCGTCCGCTCCGGCCGATAGTCCGGCGATTCGATCGATCTCCTCCGACCGGGCCGTCAGCAAGATCACCGGTAAGCCGGGATGGTTCGCCCGAACGTCGGCGCACAGGTCAATGCCATCTGCGTCTGGCAACATCACGTCGAGGACGAGCAGGTCAGGGTCCATCGATGCGATCAACTCGGGTAAGCCTTCTGCGCTGGCCACATGCCGGCCGACAAGCGCGGCGCGATCCAGGTAGCTGAGCAGAACCTCACCCACGGTCGCGTCGTCGTCGACGACCAGAATCCCGCTCACGGATGACAGCGTAAGGACGATCTGACCAGATGGCGAGCGTCCTCCGTTGCCGTAAGGGCCTTGTAATCAGCCCCACGGCGCTATGGCTGGCCGATATCTTCGAGCATCGCGGTGAACCAGTCCGTCTCAATGTCGAACGGCTTGCCGCCGCGAATCCGGGGGAACTCGATCGAGCGCAGCAACCCACCTTGATCCTCGTCGTGACCGATGACGCCGCCCTCGCCGCGCAGCGCACACTCAACCGCCAAGTCGGTGCACGATTGGATGAGCCGCAGGTCGTCGACGTTCGATGCCGCTGACCGCGCGAAGTACCCACTCTTGAACACCTGGGTCTTCTCGGCGCTGAGCATGTCGGCGAATTGATGGCCGAACCACTGTCCGGGGTTGATCTTGTCCAGCTTCACATGGCCGAAAGCATCCTTGGGGACGGGTTCACCGGCCGCTTCCAACTCGGCGACAACTTGACTGACTCCGGCACCTTCGGACAGGAAGATATTGACGTTTCCGGTCTCGTCCATGACTTTGCGCAGGCGCTGGGCCTCTTCTGCCATATCGAACTCGCGCTCCGGAATGAAGATTGCGTGAATGTCCCAGTGCGCTCGATCCGTGCCGATACCGGGCACCCACTCGCGGGTGTCGAGCCACTTTCGGTACTCCCTACTCGTCGCGGCGGTCAGCCAGCCGCAGCCCCGACCCATGACCTCGTGGATAACCAGCGAGCGCGGATTTGCAGTGTGCTCAGCGATCACGTTGCGGGCGAAGATCGCGCCCTGTTCTGCCGCTGTCCAGGCCCCGAGTGACTGGGCAATTGGGAAGACGTCGTTGTCGACGGTCTTGGGTAACCCGACGACGGTGAGCTCATAACCATGTTCATGCAGGTAGGCGGCCAAGTCCGCTGCCGTGGTGTTGGTGTCGTCGCCCCCGATGGTGTGCAGCACGTCAACACCGTCGCGGGTCAACTGGTCGGCGGCTTCCTTGAGGGGGTCCTGCCCCTCCTGCACCAGTCCACGCGCGACGCAGTCGTCAACGTTGGTGAGTTTGACGCGACTGTTACCGATTGGGCTGCCGCCGAAGCGGTGCAGCCGGGATGCCTGCGCGCGTACCTCATCGCTGATCTCGATCGAACGACCGCGCAGCAGTCCGTCGTAGCCGTCTTGGTAGGCGATCAACTCGATTGATGGATCAAGGTCGGTGTAGCGGGTAATCAAGCCCCCCACTGCAGACGAAAGGCACGGGGCGAGTCCACCGGCGGTCAACATGGCAACTTTGCGAACAGTCATGCGAGCAGCCTAGCCAGTTTGAGCCGACACACGCCAAGGCCCGATCGATCATTGTCGACCCGGTGAAGGACCGTTGGCCGCAAACGGAGCATTGGCGACGCGAAGCAACACGGGCGATCGGTAGGTTCACGCCATGACAATTCTCGCTATCGATGCTGGCACCACTGGGGTGACCGCGCTGTTGGTCAGCGCGGATGCGCGGGTCGTTGCCCGCGGCTATTCGGAGTTTCCGCAACACTTCCCTGCCGATGGCTGGGTGGAACACGACCCCAACGAGATTTGGACGGCCACCCTCTCTGCACTCGATGAGGTGCTCAAGTCCGAGGCTGTGACTGAGCACGGCGCGCCTACCGCCGTCGGAATCACCAACCAACGTGAGACGGTTGTGCTGTGGGATCGCGAGACCCTCGGTGCCGCTCGGATGGCCATCGTCTGGCAAGACCGGCGCACAGCGGGCTACTGCGACCAGCTCAAGGCCGACGGACACGAGGCCCGGGTCTCGGAACTGACCGGTTTGCGCCTTGATCCCTACTTCTCGGGCAGCAAGCTTGCCTGGATCCGCAAGCAGGAGCCGAATGTCTGGGCCGGAGTCACCGAAGGCCGCACCGCGATCGGAACGGTCGATTCGTATTTGATTGCCCGAATGACCCGCGGAGTCAGTCACATCACCGACGCATCAAACGCCTGCCGAACCTTGCTCTTCGACATCAGCACCGGCGAGTGGAGCCAAGAACTTTGCGACCTGTTCGGGGTCCCGGTGGAAGCACTGCCAGAGGTGGTGCCCTCGTATGGCGTCGTCGCGACCACCGACCCAAGTGCGTTCGCCGGACTTGAGCTTCCGATTGCCGGCATCGCCGGTGATCAGCAAGCGGCGCTGTTTGGCCAAGCGGGATTCGCCACCGGATCCAGCAAATGCACCTACGGAACCGGTTCGTTCGTCCTGGTCAACACCGCAGACACCATCGTGCGCTCCGATGCGGGTCTGTTGAGCACCGTCGCCTGGAAGCATCCGGATGGAACGCTCACATATGCCCTTGAGGGAGCGATCTTCGTGACTGGTGCAGCGGTGCAGTGGTTGCGCGACGGCCTACAGATCATCGAGTCGGCCTCGGAGACCGAAGAACTCGCCAATAGCGTTCCCAACTCGGCCGGTGTGGTGTTCGTTCCGGCGCTGACCGGGCTCGGAGCGCCCGATTGGGATCCGAACGCTCGCGGTGCGATCTTCGGGCTCACGCGCGGCGCCACGAAGGCCCACATCGTCCGGGCGACACTTGAGGCCATCGCCTTCGAGGTTCGCGATGTGGTCGATGTGATGACGAACGAGGCGGACATCGAGTTGCCCCGGCTGACCGTCGACGGGGGCGCGGCGGCCAACAACTTCCTGTGCCAGATCCAGGCCAACCAGGTGCGCGTGCCCGTCGTACGCAGCGAGATTCTGGAGACCACCGGCCTTGGTGCGGCTTTCCTGGCTGGCCTTGGCACCGGGCTGTGGGCCAACCAAGAAGAGCTGGCCGCGACCTGGCGCTCGGATGCCACCTTTGCGCCGCAACCGCGCGATGAGCACGCACATCGCCGTTGGCGGGTCGCAGTGGAACGCACCAAGGGCTGGGCCACGGCCGTTTCGACGTAGTTCGGCTTTCCGACAGAGCAACACTCGGCTAGGTTCAGGAGCGAACCTGAACACGTTGCAACCAAAGGACAATGACATGGAACTGCCAAGCCACGGAGTCGCCCGCGAGCAACTGTTCGAGACGATGCTGGAGCGCAAGTCCGCAGACGCCAAGTGGCGCGAGGGCAAGACTTTCAGCCTGATCTATCCGACCGGCCGGGAGGACATCGACGACGTCCTCATGCAGGCCAACGAGGTCTACCTCTACGAGAACGCACTCAATCCGATCAGGTTCCCGAGTCTGCAACAGATGGAGTCCGAGGTCGTCGGGATGACAGGGGCATTGGTCAATCTTCCCGCCGACGGTGGCGGCACCATGGCCAGTGGCGGCTCGGAGTCGATCCTGATGTCGGTGCTCGTCAACCGTGACCGGGCTCAGCAGGAGCGGGGCATCGAGCCCGCAAAGGGCAACATCGTCTACCCCGCGTCAGCACACGCTGCGTTCGCCAAGGCCGCGCATTACCTTGAACTGGAGGCCCGGCCCATACCGTTGACCGACGGCTACATCGCCGACGTCGACGCGATTGCCAACGCGGTCGATGACAACACCGTGCTCATGATGGGTTCGGCCTACGGCTACCCACACGGCGTGATGGATCCGATCGAAGACCTGGCCAGCATCGCCCTGGAACGAGACATTGGATTCCACAGCGACACGTGCATCGGCGCATTCGTGTTGCCGTTCCTTGAACGGCTCGGCTACGACGTACCGGGCTACGACTTCCGGGTGCCCGGGGTCACCGAGATGTCCTGCGACGTGCACAAGTACGGCTACACCACCAAAGGCGCGTCGGTGATCTTGCACCGCAAATCAGAATGGATCGGACACCAGTACTTCCTCTACGTCGATTGGCCGTCTGGGCTCTACGGGACGCCCACTGTTGCTGGAGCCCGTCCCGCCTCACCGATCGCGGCGGCCTGGGCAGTCATGAACTATCTGGGCATGGAGGGCTATCTCGAACTGATGCGTGGACTGATGGCCACCACCGACAAGCTCCGCGCAGGCATCGAAGCCATTCCGCAACTGTCGATCATGGGCAACCCGATCGGTCCGCTGCTGTCCTTCACCTCAGAGACCATCGACACGTACGCCGTTTGCGACCTGATGGACGATCGTGGCTGGAATATGGACCGCAACACCAACCCCAATGGCCTGCACATGATGATCTCGCCATTGCATGGCCAATACGCCGACGACTTCCTTAGCGATCTGCGCTGGGCGGTGGACAATCACGGCGAATCCCGCGGCGTCGAGGCCCGCTACAACTGACGGGTGACGATCGACCTACGCCCCGGCTGAACCAAGGTGAGTGCGCCCGGCACAGCTGGAGGACCATGCCGGGCGCACTCGTCAGTCGCGATCTGCCGCACTCACGACTGTTACGGGGTAGCCGAATTGCTGGATACGTTCGGGTAGATCAATATGGAGCCAATGGGTCATGTGACTCGGAGGCGTCTCGATGATCACTTCTGAATAGTCGTCGGAGTTCAGTTCGGCCACTATGTCGTCAAAGGCATTGGGGCTGGCAGCGACCCTGCCCTGAATAGCTGATTCGGTCGCCTGTTCGAGGGCAGGCAACGCCTCTGCTAGCAGCACAGCACCGGCGCCCGTGTCATGGCTCGCCCGATCGAATGCGAGGTGGGCAGGGTTGGGCACCAGCATGAAGAATGAGACCGGGCTCGCCGCTGCCCGATCCCGGACCGCGTCAACAAGTGCGTCCGTCGCCGCCGTCTTGTTGGTAACCACGAGCACCCGACCCCTCTCTTCGGGTCCGCGCTCGCGCGGCGGGAGGGCGATACCAGGTTGCGGCATCTGTTTGTCCACCTTGGTGACCACGAGGAAGATGACAACGACCACGATGATGGCCAAAAAGACCAGACTGGTGATCTGCGTACCGAGTCCCAAACCGCCGTTCTTGCTCTTCTGAGACATGAAGTCACCGAGGGTCGCGCCTAGTGGGCGCGTCAAAATGTAGGCAAGCCAGAAGGCGACAATCGAGTTGAGCTTGAACTGGTAGTTCAGGAAGTAGACCAAGATGATCGCGCCCGAGAAGATGACCAGCGACGCTTCGTAGCCGACATCCAAGCGTTCAGCTAGGAGATCTCCGCCGGCCGTTCCCAAAGCGAAGGTAAACAGCACCGCAAGCCAGTAGAACGCCTCGCGGCGGGTTGTCATGATCGTATGGATCGACAGGGTCTTCTCGAACCCAAACCACACGGCGAACGTGGCCGCCAACGCAACACTGAAGATGATGGTGGACGTGACCAGACTGACACCAAAGTTGTCTGTCAGGTTGTCGGTGATCAATGTGCCCACCACGCTGATCAACACAACAGCAATCCAGTAGATGGACGCGATATAGCGGCGCACCCAGAACTGGGCCACCAGCGCAACGGCGAGCAGCGCACCCATGATGTAAGTGGTGTTGGTCAGGCCCAAGCCCAGAGTGCTGTTGATGTAGTCGGCGGCCGTCTCACCGACCGTGGTGCACAAGATCTTGATTACCCAGAAGTAGACGGTGATCTCTGGCACTTTGTTCAGCATTTGGCGCCCTGTGAAAGCGGTGCGGGGCCGCGTCGAACTTGCTGTGTCGGAGATGTTTGCTGTGGTCATGTTGATGACCGTAGGACCAGAATCCTGACTAGCGCCTGACTACCTTGGCGGTCCAAACCTGACCGTGAACTGGACCCGCGGTGTCAACTATTCGATCGATGGCAACCGGATGACGAAGGTCGTCGGTTGACCAGGCTCGCAGAAGACGTCTCCCCCGGCGCCCCGAGCCAGCCGCCGCGCGAGCGGCAGCCCAAGTCCCGCTCCGCGGCGCGGTGATTGCTCCGCAATGCGGTATCCCGGCTCGAAGACCGCTTCAACCTGATCGCTCGCCACCCCGTCACCGTCGTCGGTCACTGTCACTGCGGCCATACCGCTGGACCGCTGAACGGCAATCGTTACCACCGACCGAGCGTGGGCGACGGCATTGTCGATGACCGGACTAATCACCCGATTGAGGTACTCAGCGTCCACTCCCACTCGCAAGGGCACCGGGGCAACCCTCAGGTCAAGGTAACGGCCTGACCGCTCGGCTTGCGCCCGCCAACTTCGCGCCGATTCCCCGAGTTCGCGCGAGAGATCACACGACGACACCAGCGGCCCTGCCTCCCGCTCGGCCATGGCCATCAAGGTGTCGATAATCCCGCTCATCCGCAATGCCTCGCCGCGAACGGCATCCAAAGCTTGCTGCGCTTGTTCAAAATTGCTCGCGTGATTGTGGGCGATCGATGCCTCATTGAGCAGCGTCGTCAATGGTGTGCGCAGTTCGTGTGCGACCTCCGCGGTGAAGCGCTGCTCGTGCAGACTCGCAGCACTCAGTCGATCGAGCAGGCTATTGAGAGTGACTGCCAGACCGGCGATCTCGTCGTCCGTCCTGCCGGGATCGAATCGGTTGTGCGCTGCCGAGTCACTCCAGGTGCCGGCCTGGGATGTCATTTCAGCCACCGGGCGCAGTGCAACGCGTACCAGAATCGCCGCGAGCAGTACGGATCCGATCACACCGAACACTCCGACTCCAGACAACGCCAACATGGCAATGCGTTCCGTGTGTTGGTAAGGAACCAAGGACAACGTGGAGACCACCGTCGCGTACTGGTTTCCGTCGGCAATGTAGGGCGCTGCCCTCACCAACGTGTTGGCTTCCGGGAGCTCCACCACCACGGTGTCCGTGACATCTGCGAGCTTTACGACTTGGCGCCTTACCGCAGGACTCGACCTGCCGCCAGCAACCAACTGGCCATTCGCGTAGATCCAAGTGTTCTCGTCCAACGGAGAGTTCGAAGGCGGTTCTTCGACATCGAGTTTGCCGTTGGTCACACTCATGATCGATAGTGCTGCGTCGGTACGGTCACGCAGGGTCTGGTTGGCATCGCGATCCAGCGCCGAATCGATGAGGTAGGTCGCCCCTAAAACCAGCAGGACAACGACCACCAACACGGCGAGCCCGGTTGCTGCCATGACCCGGCGTCGCAGGCTGATGTTGCGGAGGTGCCCCAGCCTCATCAGAACTGGTACCCCACCCGGTGCACGGTCCTGATCGGTGGTACGTCTGGCAGATTTGCGAGCTTGCGACGGACTCTGGCTACGTAAGAGTCCAGCGTGTTCTCGGAAGCAAATGATCCGCCAGGCCAGCCAGCACGCATCAAGTCAGCTCGACGCACAACACCCTCGGAGCAGGCCAAAGTGGCGATCAGGCGAAACTCGATCGGCGTGAGCGTGACACTGCCATCCGGGTGTTCCAGCGACATCGTTGCGGGATTGAGCACGGCGGTCCCGAGTCGAATCTCAGCAGTGTCGGCGCTCGCTCGGCGAGCCAGCGCGCGGATCCGGGCAACGAGTTCCTCGAACACAAAAGGTTTGATGACGTAGTCGTCCGCTCCCGCGCTAAAACCTGCCAGCCGATCTCCAACTGAACTGCGGGCGGTCAAGAACAGCACGGGTGCACCACAACCGCCCACACGCGCGGCCAGGGCGACGTCGCGGCCATCCGAGTCCGGCAACCCAATATCGATCACCATCACGTCGACCGTGATTCGCTTCAGCATGTCAAGAAACTCCCCGCCGGTGGCTGCGGCGGAAACGTTGAAGCCTTCAATCGCGAGTCCGCGGCGCAACGACTCACGAAGACCCCGGTCGTCCTCGACGACGGCTACGCGCACGGCACTGACGGCGGGATTCACGGCTGCGACGCTACGCGTGCCCCAACCTGCGGCTCAAGCCGGATCGCAGAGGGTCAGGTCTTAGTCAGGTTTGTTCCATCAGGCTCGTGGGATGACCTACCTTCGCGTACCGCTCGTCACGACGCAAACGCCTCCGAGAGAGGATTCGGCCGTGACGCAGATGAGGACCACGCTGGTGCGGGGGTTGCGAGCATCGTGGCTAGTCCTGACTATCACCAGTGTGATCGCGCTGGTCCTGTTGTTGGTACTGGCCAAGGCCGCCGACGACGTCACCGAGGACGACACGTTGACCGCCCTGGATCGTCCGATCGCCAGCGGCATCGTTGGAGTGAGAACCGGCGCGTCGACCTCGGCTATGGAGGTCATCAGCGCGATCACCGAACCGGTCTTAGTGCTGACTTTGTGCCTCATAGCGGCGGCATTCATCTGGCGCAAAGCCCACGACGGATTCGGTGCCTTGTCGTTGATGACCGCTGTCGGACTGGCGGCGTTCGCATCATTCGTGGGAAAGGCGGCATTCGCGCGCAATCGGCCGCCTGCGGCGTGGGCAGTGAGCCCAGAGGCAAGCTCATCGTTCCCATCGGCGCATGTGGCCGTCATCGTTGCCGCACTGACCGTCCTGCTTTGGTGGGGTGTCCCGCGAGTGCCCACCACATGGCGGATCGCACTGGTCACCGGCAGCGTGTCGCTCTGCGGTCTGGTGGCCGGCAGTCGGTTGTACTTGGGAGCTCACTGGCTGACGGACGTATTCGCTGGCCTGGTGGTCGGCCTGCTGGCAGCGGTCGTCGGGATTGGAGCAGGTGAGACTTTGCGCTCAGCGCAGCGATCTGGGGCGAGTTCAGGGAGCGTTACAGCAAGGTAGCGCTCTCGGTCGTACCGCCGACCTTCCCGTGCTCGGCTTCCTGGAATGCGTCGGAGATCGCCCTGGAGCGCGACAGCCATACGATGCCGATAAAGATCGCGATCGCGCTGATCACCATCATGAGGATGTTGAAGAAACCGCCCTGCAGGACTTGGTTGAACAGGAACATCCCGAGCAGAGTCGCGGTGATCGGATTCAGCGACATGACAGCTGGGAATGAGGCCGTGATCGGGCCGGCGCGAAACGCCATCAGCGGGAATAGCACCCCGAGCAGTGCAGCAATCAGCGTGACATAGATCAGCCAACTGCCGAACAGTGCCCCGAGGCCGCCCTTTGCCGAGGTGATGGTCCCCTGCGTCAGCGGCGCCACCAACCCGTTGATCAGACCTCCGGAAACACCGAGCAACGCCGCGCGGACCCCACCGGTCATTCGGTAGCCGATCACGATCACCAACGCGCACAGCAGACCGACCACGGCGATGGCGGTGAACCACTTGGCGTTACTGGCGACCTCGACTCCCTTGCTGGGCTTGGCAAACGTGACGAAGACCGCGATCCCGACAGTGACGACGATTGCTCCGAGCCAGTCACTGCGGGCGATGTGCGTCTTGCTGATCCACATGGCAAACGGAAGGATGAATACCAGTTGCGTGACGAAGATTACTTGGATGACGGCTAGGTTGCCGAATCCCAGTGATGCGACGTGGAACGCGTAACCGATCACCATGAGTGCGAACCCGAGGATGAACAACGGCTGTTTGAGGGTCAGGAGGACGGCGCCCGCCTCGCTGGAATCTGGCTTGCCGGACAGATTCGCTGCTTTGTGTTGCAGGACGTTGCTCAGTGCCTCAATGGCGGCGGCGATGAGCACAAGTACGACAGCGAGGATTTGGGTCGCGTTCATTTCTCGAGTATTGACCATCGGAGCACTTGAACGCACCCATTGGACAACTTGTCAGCCCATCGGCAACTGTCAGACGCTCGCCGGAGCCTCAGAATCAGTCGGGGCTGAACCTTCACCGGTCGCTGGCTTGGTCGTCGTGGGATCCGACGACCCGGTCTCGGCTATGAGCGTCTTGGCTTTGCTCGCGTATATGTCGCTGTATTCCTGGTCGGACAGCTGCATGATCTCGTACATGATCTCGTCGGTCATGGACCGCAGCACGAACCGATCGTTTTCCATGCCCTCGTAGCGGCTGAAGTCCAACGGCTTGCCGATGCTGATTCCGATCTTCTTGACTCGAGGGATCTTGGTGCCTGCGGGCTGGACCTCCCGAGTGTTGTGCAACGCAACGGGAACGACGACCGCATTGGCTGCCAGCGCCATGCGCGCCACTCCGGTGTGGCCGCGATAGAGCTTTCCGTCCGGCGTGCGGGTGCCTTCGGGATATATACCCAGCATGTTGCCCCCGCTGAGCACCCTGACGCCGGTATTCAGGGCTGCTTCGCTGGCATTGCCGCCGGAGCGGTCGATCGGAACCTGGCCGACGTTGGTGAAGAAGAACTTCATCCAGAAACCCTTGAAGCCAGGAGTCACAAAGTATTCGTCCTTGGCGAGGAATGTCACTGGCCGCTTGACCATCAATGGCAAAAACAGCGAGTCCATGAAGGAGTTGTGGTTGATCGAGAGGATGACCGGACCCTCGTTGGGGACGTTCTCCAGTCCGGTGACCTGCGGGCGGTACAACAGGCGGAGGATCGGGCCCAAGAAGATGTACTTGAGCAGCCAATAAAACACGAACTGCTCCTCTCGGGCTGGGGGCGAACCCGGACACCCCGGACGCAACAGATGCAGCCTAAGGCAGCGGCAAGGCCAGAGCAACGAACTCCCCGGCATCCGAGCCACGTTCTGAGCCGGTGTTGGACACGTTCGCAGTCGCGTGCGAACATTCCGTGACCCCAATCGCCCGTTTCATCATGATCAAACTGGAGAAGCTGTGCCACTTCTGCCCGACGCTGAACCGTTCTCGCACGACGCCAAGGGCCCCATCGGCGTTGTCGTCAGTCACGGATTCACTGGTCAGCCCAAGTCCATCAAGCCGTGGGCCCAAGCCCTGGCTGACGCCGGTTTCTCGGTCCGCGCACCGCGTCTGCCAGGCCACGGCACCCGCTGGCAGGACATGAACTCCGTCGTCTGGCAGGACTGGTACGCCGAGGTTGAGCGCGCCTACCGGGAACTGTCGGACAAGTGCGAACAGGTCTACGTGATGGGCCTGTCGATGGGCGGATCACTCGCGCTGCGACTGGCCGAGGAGAAGGGCGACGGCGTTGCTGGCCTGGTCGTCGTCAACCCCGCGGTTCACAGCGAGCGACCTGACCGCTTCCTCCTGCCCGTCTTGCGACTATTCGTTCCCTCCTTCCCCGGCATCGTGGACGACATCAAGAAGCCGAACGTCACCGAGGGCGGCTACCCCAAGCTGCCACTGAAGGCCGCGTACTCGCTGACCCACCTCTGGTCCGCAGTCAAGTCCGACATCACCGAGGTCGATCAGCCACTCCTGGTCTTCCGCAGCGCCGACGATCACGTTGTCGAGCCCTCGAACACGGCCTGGATCTTGGCCAACGTTTCCAGCACCGACAAAGAAGAAGTTGTCCTCCACAACAGCTACCACGTCGCGACCCTGGATAACGATGCCGACTTGATCTTCCAGGGCAGCGTCGATTTCGTGAAGCGGGTCTCCGCCCAACCTGCCAAGAAGTAGCGGGCCGGTTTCACGGATGTCTGACCACGACCCGGATGGGTTCGTCCCGCCAGCGGTTCCGCGCGTTCGATTCGACGATCCCATCAAGGGCGCAGCCATCGTCGGCGTCATTGGGGCACCGACCGTCTACGTCATCGTCGGCATCCTCCTGACCTACCAACCAGCGATCGTCGGCGCCGTGTGCGTCGTGGTTTTTGCGGCTAGCTTCATCACGCTCTTCGTCCGCGCAAAGGATCGTGCACCACAAGACGACGGCTGGGACGACGGCGCGGTCCTTTAGCTGCAACCAGCCACTACGGTGTGCTCATGGCTAGCACTGAGCGCGTCGAAATGCGCGGACACATCCTCAACAGCGGCGCACTCAGCAGGGTCTTGGACGAGATCCTCGCCTCCGAGGGAGACTACGTCCTTGAGCATTTAGACGTTGGTCGCGCAATGCCCGACTTCTCGTCGGCGCGCATCGCGGTTACCCACGACGACGACGACAAACTCGAATCGATAATCTCCCGGATCCAGACCTACGGCGCGAACGCGGTTGAGGATACCGATGTCCTCACCGAGCCAGCCCCCGCAGACGGCGTTCTTCCGGAAGGGTTCTACTCCAGCACCAACCTGGAGACCAAAGTCCGACTGAACGGCAAGTGGCTACGAGTCCCCAACCCCGAGATGGACTGCGGACTCGTCGTCGATGCCGACGGCGTGCATATTCGGCCGATGTCCGACGTCAAACAGGGCGAAGAGGTCATCGTCACCTCAGCGGGGGTCAAGGTAGAGATCGCTCCTCGTCCGGTCGTTGACAAGGACGAGACGGTCTTTGAGTTCATGAACTCGGTCGTTTCCAGCGAAAAGCCACAAGCGCTGCTGGTGCGCAAGATCGCTGACGGCATGCGTGAGACCAAGGAGGCCGGCAAGAAGATCCTTTGGGTGGGTGGACCAGCGATCGTTCACACCGGTGCTGCCCCGGCAATGTGCGCGTTGATCCGCGCCGGGTGGTGTGACGTGCTCTTCGCCGGCAATGCCCTGGCCACTCATGACATCGAGTCAGCAATGTTTGGAACCTCGTTGGGCGTCGATCTGTCCCGTGGTTCAGGTGTTGACCACGGTCACGAGCACCACATTCGCTCAATCAACCGCATACGCGCCGCGGGCTCGATCAAGCAGGCCGTCGAGCAGGGCGTCTTGCCATCGGGGATCATGCACACGCTCGTCGAGTCGGGATCGGAGTTTGTCCTGGTTGGATCGGTGCGCGATGACGGTCCATTGCCAGACGTCATCACCGACGTGTTGGAGGGCCAGCGAGCAATGCGGGCAGCGATCCCCGGCGTCGGCTACGCGGTCATGGTTGCGACCATGTTGCACGCCATCGCGACGGGCAACCTCATGCCGGCCTCGATCCCGCTCGTGTGCGTCGACATTAACCCGGCGACGGTTACCAAACTGGCGGATCGTGGCAGCGCTCAGGCGACTGGGGTTGTCACCGATATTGGCTTGTTCTTGGAGCAATTGGCGATCGAGTTGGTCCCGGGGTACTCCACCGCTCGCTAGCGGTAGCGCGCTAAATCGGCCGCACCGACCAGGCCAGCCTCATTTACCAGCGTCGCCAGCACGATCTCCGGCATCGGTCGGTTATCCCGGCCCGAGACCGAGGCGATAAATGCGCGGCGTGTAGCGCCGAGCAACAAATCGCCAGCCTCACTGACGCCACCACCGATGACGAAGCAACCAGGGTCCAGGATCGCCGCGAGGTCCGCCAGGCCGGTACCGAGCCACCGAGCCAACGAGTCAAAGGCAGCCAACGCAACGGGGTCACCCTTGCGAGCGGCCAGCGTGATGTGTTGGCCTTCGACACCCTCAGGGGTGCCATCTCCGAGGTCCAGCAGCACCTCGGCCTCAAGCCTTCGCTCCGCCGCCAATAGCCGAGCATCGCGAACCAGTGCGTTGCCGCTGGCGTATTGCTCCCAGCACCCGCGGTTCCCGCAGCCGCACAACCGTCCACCGGGTTCGACTCCTAGGTGACCGAGTTCGGCGGCGATACCGTGCGCGCCTCGGTACAACTGCCCGCCCAAGATCAGTCCGCCACCGATACCAGTGCCGACGGTGACGCAGACGACCTCGGACCCCAACGCCGTGCCACCGAACTTGAACTCACCCCACGCCGCTGCGTTGGCATCGTTTTCCACCACGACAGGCAGATCGACCTTGCTTTGAATAGCCATCCGCAGCGGCTCATCGACCCATCCCAGGTTCGGTGCCAAGAGCACGCGGGATCGATTCTCGTCGACGAACCCGGCGGCCCCAATGCCAACGGCCTCGACGTCGTAGTCCGCTTTGAACTCCAAGACCAACTCGATGACCGCCGCTTCCACGCCTTCGGGACTGCGACTAGGGGTCCGGCGGCGTTCGTTGCGCAGCACCGTTCCGTCCTCGTCGACGACTCCGCCCGCAATCTTGGTACCGCCGATGTCAATTCCGATGGTCAGACTCATGGGTTTCACGCTATCCCTGGCGAGGCGAGTATGCGACGCGAAGGCACTGTCGCGTTACCGGTCGGGTGTACCGGCACTAGTCGACGTGGATGTGCTCGACTTTGGGACCTGAATCGCTGTGTGTCGCCATGCCCTCAACCGCCTGCTTGACCGCATCTGTGACGGCAGCGAGCGCCTCGGCCATTCCCTCTGCTGCCTCCGGGCTCACGGTCCTCAGCAACGTCATCGCTTGGCACACGGGACAGTAGTCGCACGTCGACTCATAGATGACCCGCGGCTCTTCGCCGTCGTCAGCGTCATCGCCCAACGCCCTAGCCAGGATCTCATCGTCGAGCAGCTCAGCGTCAAGAATTGCCTCGTCGGCGTCCCCGGCGGCCGCATCGGCGTCTTCGGTCTCGCCGTCGGGCTGTTCGTGTTCGTCCGCGTCCTGGCCCGCGGCGGCGGCGCGAGCTGCGGCTGCGCGGACGCTGCTGGCAGTCTGCTCGGCGATCCCGCGCATGGTGTCCGACAGCCCGCTCCGGCTCGCCCAAGAGGCCACCGCTGAGGCGAGTTTGACCGCCTCCTGCGCCGCAGTTCCTACACCCGCTGGGTTCTCGTCGTCTAGCTCGTCGGGGGTCTCGTGCCACCAAGGCTGCCCTGATTCACCGCGCTCGTCGCTCATGGTTGTGCTCGCTCTCCGTTTCGAACTTCGGGTGGTCAGTTTCGGCGGTTTCGCATCCAGACCGATTCGTCTGGGGTGAAGTCAATCAGAAGCCGTCCGTGGTCGACGTGGGCCTTGCTCACCACACATCGTCTCAGGGCGCTCGGCAACGAGAGGATGCGGCGATGCGGACCAACGGTCACGACCAATTCGTCACCCCGCCGACCGAGGTCAACGTCCCCGCTCGCCACGTTGGGCAGGCCCAGCGACAACCGGAATTCCTCGCCCCTACGTTCGACGACCATCGGCTCAGGCACCTGATGCACTCGCGCTGGGTCATCACCCCGGTACAGATCTTGTGCCAACCCCAGTAGCTGCTCAACGCCCACTGGCTCCGACTCCCGGTAGCCCGAGCGCCAGACCGGCAGCGGGTCACAGTCCGCCTCGATCCGGGCGAGCTGGACGGCCTGGGACCGGATCCACCCGGCACGCCAATCGTCGGCGTCGTCGACGGGGAACATCCGATTGACCACCACACCGTCAACCCGGTAGCCGTACAGCGACAACGACGTCAGTGTCCGGCGCGCCTCCGCGAAGACGACCGCCTCGGGCGTGGTCACCAGTCGAACAGACGCACTAGCACCGGTGAGGATCTCCCGAACATCGCTGAGGTCGGCGTGCAAGTGTTCGATGGCGTCCAAGACGCTGTCCCGCGGCATGGGCACCCCACTTGCGCGGCGCAGGATCGGCCGCAGAACTCCGAGCACACGCCGTTCGGCCGGCCAGATGCGATCCATGTACCAGCGAAGCGCATCGGGCAGCGACAGCAGTCGTAACGTCTCCGCGGTCGGTGCGCAATCAACGATGACCACTTCCCAGTTGCCGCTGCGAACTCGTTCGCGGACTTCCAGCAGCGCGAGCACTTCCTCCGCCCCGGGGAGCACCGTCAGTTCCTCGGCCTCCATCGGATCGACTCCGGCCGAGTCGAGCACCTCTAGCAGGTACCGCTGAACCTCACCCCATGCTTTAGCGAAGCGGTCCCGGACATCGACATGCAGCGACCACAGGTTGTCGTCAATTTGATCTGGCGCATCGGCCACGGTCGGATCCGGCCTGCCGAGCGCATCGGCCAGGGAATGAGCGGGATCAGTGGACAAAACGAGTGTTCGCAGGCCAGCTCGCGCGCACATCGCGGCGGTACCAGCCGCGATCGTGGTCTTGCCGACCCCACCCTTGCCGGTGAACAAGATCACCCGGACTTCGCGCGCGCTGGCACGAAATGGAGTCTGTGGGTCGGCGTTACCGGGCCCAGACGTGGCGGGCTCAGGCATATCGTGCTCAGGCATGTCGGGCTCAGACATGGCGTGGCCGCGCGGACATCCGGGGCTTTCAGCCGAGCTGTTCGACGCGCACTTTGAGGCCACCCAAGGCGGACTTGACGATGCGCTTCTCGGCACGCTGGCGGATCATCCCGATCATCGGGATTGCCAATTCGACGGTGAGGTCGTAGGACACCAGCATTGAGCCGTCGGAATT
>JAGNDY010000048.1 GCA_018003655.1 Candidatus Nanopelagicales bacterium | reverse complement strand
CGCAGCCTCGGATTCAGTGTCGTCGGGCAGCGCGAGGGCTACTACCGGGACGGAACGGCGGCCATGACCATGAGCCTGGAACTGCCCGTGGGTGTGGCGGGCGCCGGAACGGACGTGAACGCGTGATCGACGAACCGTTGGTACTCGGCATCGAGACCTCCTGCGACGAGACCGGGATCGGAATTGTCCGCGGTCGGACTCTGCTGGCCGATGCAGTTGCCAGCAGCGTGCAGGAGCACGCGCGGTTCGGCGGGGTCGTGCCGGAGGTGGCAAGCCGGGCACACCTGGAGGCGATGCTCCCGACGTTGGACCGGGCCTGTGAGCAGGCGCAGGTGTCGTTGTCCGACGTCGACGCGATCGCAGTGACGGCGGGACCAGGTTTGGTCGGTGCGCTGCTGGTCGGGACCTCGGCTGCCCAGGCATTGGCGTGGTCGCTCGATAAGCCCGTCTACGGGGTCAACCACCTGGCCGCCCACGTTGCGGTCGATCAGTTGGAACATGGCCCGGCGCCCATTCCGATGATCGCGATGCTGGTGTCCGGCGGACACACCAGTCTGCTGCGCGTTGGCGATGTGGCCACTGACGTGGAACCACTCGGGGTCACCCTCGACGACGCCGCCGGTGAGGCGTTCGACAAGGTGGCGCGGCTGCTTGGCCTGCCCTTCCCCGGTGGCCCACACATCGACCGGGTCGCCGAGGGTGGCGATCGGGCATACGTACAGTTTCCTCGGGGCTTGTCGGGCGCTAAGGACCTGGCCCACCATCGGTACGACTTCTCCTTCAGCGGCTTGAAGACCGCGGTCGCGCGGTGGATCGAGGCGACTCAGGCTGCGGGTACGCCCGTGTCCGTGCCAGATGTTGCCGCCGCGTTCCAAGAGGCAGTTGTCGACGTACTCACGAGGAAATCAATCGCTGCCTGCCAGGACCACGGGATTGAGCACCTGATGATCGGGGGAGGAGTTGCGGCCAACCGTCGTCTGCGTGAACTGGCCGAGCAGCGGGCCGCGGCCGCCGGTATCGAGGTTCGAGTGCCGAGTCCGGCCTTGTGCACCGACAACGGGGCGATGGTCGCGGCCCTCGGCTCACGCCTTGTGAGTGCCGGGGTCGAGCCGACTGACCTGGGTTTCCGCGGTGATTCGTCGCTGCCGGTCACGCAGACGCACCTGCCGGGCCATTCGCACGCGTGATCGTGGCCCGACCGGATAGTTCCCTGCGGTGATGCACGGGCTAGTGGCACCCCGTGGTGGCGCCACTAGACGGACCTCACATCCGCAATTCCTGCGGATTGACTTGGCACTCTCCTTGACTGAGTGCCAAGTCTTGCCTAGTGTTTGCGTTAGCACTCTCACCATGAGAGTGCTGACACTGAGTTCCTCGATGAGAGTCGACCGACACCGCGACGACGGTCGGCAATCACCGGTGATCACAGTGACGTCAACATTTCCAGCTCATCAACCCGCAAGGGGAGGTTAGGGACGTGTCAGTCTCTATCAAACCGCTCGAGGATCGAATCCTCGTGCAGCCATTGGACGCTGAACAGACCACCGCGTCTGGCCTGGTCATTCCCGACACCGCCAAGGAGAAGCCCCAAGAGGGCAAAGTCCTGGCAGTCGGTCCAGGACGCTTCGACGACGAAGGTGAAAAGCGCATTCCGCTCGACATCGCAGTCGACGACGTTGTCGTGTACTCGAAGTACGGCGGCACCGAGATCAAGTACAACGGTGAGGAGTACTTGATCCTGTCGGCCCGCGATGTCCTCGCGGTCGTCGAGAAGTAACTCAGCACATTCACACAGCACACGACTAACGCCCCGGTGGCCCGCCCGTCGGGTCCTGGGGCGTTAGTCGTTGCGCCACACACTTCGCTCCGCACACGCTCCACCCAGACGAAAGAGGAAACATGGCCAAGATCCTGGAGTTCGACGAAACCGCTCGGCACTCACTTGAACGTGGTGTTGACGCCCTCGCTGACGCAGTCAAGGTGACCCTAGGCCCCAAAGGCCGCAACGTGGTCATCGACAAGAAGTGGGGATCGCCCACCATCACCAATGACGGCGTCACCATCGCTCGTGAGATCGAGCTCGAAGACCCGTACGAGAACCTCGGAGCACAACTCGCCAAAGAGGTAGCGACCAAGACCAACGATGTCGCCGGTGACGGCACCACAACGGCGACCGTCCTCGCTCAGGCGATGGTCCACGAGGGTCTCAAGGTCGTCACCGCCGGTGGCGCACCGATGGACATCAAGCGGGGGATCTCCGCTGCGGTGGAAGCCGTCAACAAGGAACTGCTGGCAACTGCCCGCGAGGTCTCCGGCAAAGACGAGATCGCCCAGGTCGCAACCGTGTCCTCCCAGGATGCCGAAATCGGCGGCCTCATCGCCGACGCCTTCGACAAGGTCGGCAAAGACGGCGTCATCTCGGTGGAGGAATCAAACACCACCGCGATGGAGCTCGAGTTCACCGAGGGCATGCAGTTCGACAAGGGCTACATCTCGCCCTACTTCGTCACCGACGCCGAGCGGATGGAGGCGGTGCTGGAAGACGCCAACATTCTGCTCGTCTCCGGCAAGATCAGCAGCGTCAGCGAACTGCTGCCGTTGCTCGAAAAGGTTGCCCAGTCCGGCAAGCCGCTGTTCATCATTGCCGAGGACGTCGATGGCGAGGCGCTGTCGACACTGGTCGTCAACCGCATCCGTGGCACCTTCTCGTCGGTGGCGGTCAAGGCACCAGCATTCGGTGATCGTCGCAAGGCGATTCTCGATGACCTTGCCGTGCTGACCGGCGCCCAGGTCGTGGCCCCGGAGGTCGGCCTCAAGCTGGACCAGGTTGGTCCGGAGGTCCTCGGTAGCGCACGCCGAATCGTCGTCACCAAGGACACCACCACCATCGTTGAGGGCGTGGGCGACACCACGGCCGTCGACGACCGGGTCGCCCAGATCCGCAGCGAAATCGCTAACTCTGACAGCGACTGGGATCGGGAGAAGCTACAGGAGCGACTCGCCAAGCTCTCCGGCGGCGTCTGTGTCATCAAGGTTGGCTCATACACCGAGGTTGAGCAGAAGGAGAAGAAGCACCGCATCGAGGACGCGGTCTCGGCCACGCGCGCTGCGATCGAAGAGGGAATCGTGGTCGGTGGCGGCTCGGCCCTCGTTCACGCTGCGACGGTGCTCGACGGTTCGCTCGGCCTCACCGGTGACGAAGCTACCGGCGTTGCGATCGTCCGCAAGGCGGTCAGCGAGCCGCTGCGCTGGATCGCCGAGAACGCGGGCGAGCCCGGTCAGGTCATCGTCGCCAAGGTGCGCGAGCTCGGGGTTGGCAATGGCTACAACGCAGCGACCGGCGAGTATGGCGACTTGATTGCCCAGGGCGTCATCGATCCCGTGAAGGTGACGCGCTCGGCACTCGAGCACGCCGCCTCGATCGCCGGCATGCTGCTCACCACCGAAGCGCTCGTGGTCGACAAGCCCGAAGAAGAAGAGGACGAGGGTCACTCGCACGGCCACGGTCACTCGCACTAGTCACGAGCGCTCGGCTCACGGCTCGGGTTCGACGATCCACTTGGATTGGCGAACCCGAGCCGTTTGCTGCGCGCCACGACGCCTGGATCCGCGGGCGTTGTGCCCACGCGGCGGGTTGGGTTGTGAGCAATGATCTGTCTGTGAGTGATCGAACCGATGGCGAGCTCCTCGCCGACGGCATCCGGGCTGCCTTCCACGGCGCACCGCAGGACGGTGTGGTCGGGCTGACTCGGCTACTCGAACGGGAATCGTCTGGCCAGGCCCGGTGGTTGCTCGGTGTTTGCCTGGCTTCGTCCGGACGATTCGGGACTGCCCTGGCCGCGCTCGGACCGCTGACCGACCTCGAAGAGCCGGACACATCGCCCCAGCTCCGGTGGGCTGCCCTTGCCCAGACGACGGCGGCCAGTTGCCTGCGCCAAGTCGGGCAGTACGACTGGGCGAGCGAGCATGATTCGCGCGCATGCCGTGTCGCCGAGACGGAGCCCGCAGTTGCCTTCGATGCGTGGATTGGCCTAGCGGCCGATGCGGTCGGGAGCGGTGACGTCGGCCTGGCCAGCGAGCGTTGGAAGAATGCCGTCGCCAGCATGTCCGACCGAGATTGGCGGCAAGCAGTTCGGCGCGATTGGGTCGCCACCGAGATGGCGCTGATGACCGGCGAAACAGTGACTGCCGCAGCGGCGAGCGAGGCGGCGGTCCGACGGTCTCGGTCTGCGATCGCTCCCCGCCACCTGGCCAAGAGCCTGCTGTTTACTGGGGTGTGCGCGATCGAACTTGGTGAACCTGAGCGCGCGACGCTGCTGCTGGACGAGGCAGCGGAGCTGGCCTCGACCCTGCGCCTTGACCCGTTGGTGTGGCCGATCGAATCGGTTCTTGCCCGATTGAACGAGTCGGAATCTGACCGTCATCGGCAGACCGCACGCTCGGCTGTGCTTCGGATTTTGGCCGATCTGCCAGCACCGCTGGCGTTGGTTTGGGAAGCCCGCCAGGAAATAGTTGACCTGATCGGCTCAAGGAATTCACCCAGTTGACCGATAACCGCTGCAGAAGCTGACGCCTGATCTGCGGAGGAACCGTGACGACAGTACTGGTGTGTGACGACGCGCCTATGGCCCGCGAGGCCGTCCGCAGACAACTTGCCAGCCTCCCCGGAGTCGAGCGCGTGACTGCGGCCGGTAGCGGGGAGGAAGTGCTGGCCCGTTACCCACTAGAACGGCCCGACCTGATCCTCATGGATGTTCGGATGCCCGGCATCGGCGGTGTCGAGGCAACCCGCCGACTGGTCTCAGCGCATCCTGATGCGTCGATCATGATGCTGACGATGGGCGAGGACGCCGACGGCGTGGCACGCGCAGTGGCGGGTGGTGCTCGCGGTTATGTGGCCAAGGACGCGTCCCGGGAGGAATTGGCCTCGGCCATGACTCTGGTCTTGGCGGCCGGTCCGGATGTCCCCGGCCAGCGCGGATCGCATGCGCGCCCCGGTGGAGCCCCGCCCGCGTTGACCGAACGCGAGCAACAGGTTCTCGACGGGATGAGCCGCGGCCTGTCGAATGCGGGCATCGGTAAAGAACTCTTCCTGTCCGAGGACACCGTCAAGACCCACGCCCGCCGCCTTTTCCGCAAGGTCGGCGCTGCCGATCGCGCGCAGGCCGTCGCTGTTGGATTCCGCTGGGGCTTCCTGCACTGACATGATCCACCAATGAGGATCGGGTGGGTAGTTGCTGTATTGGGCTTGCCGATTCTCGCTGGCTGTGGCCGACTCAAAGAGTTGGCCTACCAGCCTCCGACAACTCCGGCTCAATGGTGTGAGCAACGACCGTGCGTGACAGTCGGCAACACGGTGCTCAACGAACCATTCGGCACGTCCCTGGTGTTCCTACTAGCGGCGCTGTGGATCGCTGCGGGGGTCTACTTCGTGGTTACCCGCCACAATCAACGCTCGCGGGCCTGGTTAGGCGTGGCCCTGGTTCTGGGTGGGGTGGGCGCTGCCCAGGCCGGAATCAGCTACCAGGCCTTCAGCTACGTGCTGAAGTGCGAGGGTCGCCAGTTGTGCGTGCTCACAAACGGATTCGAAGTCGGCTACAGCATTACGCAGGCCCTATCGGTCAGCGCGATGCTCACCGCAGTCGCTTATGCATGCTCGACTGCGAGATCACGGCGGTGGATGTTCTGGTACGCGGGAATCAATGCCGGTGTCTACGTGGCAATCTCCGTCGTCGGTGTGCTGGTTCCCAATGCGCTGCTGTTGTCGTTCAGTGTGCTGATGCTGTTCGCGCTGCCCGGCATCGTTATCGTCATCGTGGTCGCTACCCGTCGCTACCACCAGACTCGTGACCCGATGGATCGGTCCCTTGTGGTGGCTGCCGCCCTACTCGTCCTCGTTCAGGTCGCGTACTTCGCTTACTACGCGGCGGGGATCACGTCGATGCTGTGGGGCGACGGCAAAGGCTTCTACTTCTCTGAGAATGACGTCCTCCATCTTGGGATGGTTACGTGGCTGGGATACGTCGTAGTCGTTGTAGGCAAGCACTTGCATGACCGGCAAGATGACCCCCAACAGGAACTGTCCGCCGCACAGGTCCGTGGTTAGACCGGCCGCTCGGCGTTTACCCGCCCGCCAGCCGCATCCGCTGGCCGCGGTTCGGGCGCCGTGCGTCTACCCTGGGACGAACAATCAGACCAGTGGAAGGCACGCAATGACGGTCGGTTCTCCAGGTTCGGGTTCTAGTGATCGAGAGTACGAGCTAGCGGAGGCTGCCCGCACCGACAAGTTCGGCTACCTCGGGCTGACGTTCGACGACGTGCTACTGCTCCCGAACGAGTCCGACGTCATCCCCAGCGCCGTCGACACCTCCACCAAACTCACTCGCAACATCAGCCTGCGGGTTCCGTTGATTTCCAGCGCGATGGACACCGTGACCGAGGCGCGAATGGCGATTGCCATGGCGCGATACGGCGGCATGGGTGTGCTGCATCGCAACCTCTCGATTGACGATCAGGCCGTTCAGGTCGACCTGGTCAAGCGATCGGAAGCGGGCATGGTGACCAACCCGATCACCTGCGGACCAGACCACACCTTGGGCGAGGTCGATCGAATCTGCGGCAAGTTTCGAATCTCCGGCGTCCCCGTCGTCGACTCCGCTGGCGTCCTGCTTGGCATCGTGACCAACCGCGATATGCGCTTTGAAGAGGACATGTCACGGCCCGTTCGCGAGGTGATGACGCGCATGCCGCTGGTCACCGCCCCGGTCGGGACCTCTGGTGAAGAAGCCCTCGCCCGACTGCGTGCGAGCAAGGTGGAGAAGCTCCCGCTAATCGACGACGGAGGCAGGCTACGTGGTCTGATCACGGTCAAGGATTACGTGAAGAAGGACAAGTACCCCGACGCGACCAAGGATCCTGACGGTCGCCTCGTTGTCGGTGCCGCAGTCGGTGTCGGTGACGACTCCTACAAGCGTGCGCGCGCCCTGGTCGATGCAGGGGTTGACGTGGTGGTGGTCGACACAGCCCACGGGCACTCCCGGGCGGTGCTGGAGATGGTGGCGCGCATCAAGGGCGATACCGATGTGGACGTGATCGGCGGGAACATCGCTACCTTCGAGGCTGCCCGGGCGTTGATTGAGGCAGGTGCCGACGGGGTCAAAGTCGGCGTTGGTCCCGGGTCCATTTGCACGACTCGGGTAGTGGCCGGAGTCGGTGTTCCGCAGGTGAGCGCGATCCATGATGTCGCCCGCGCTGCCCGACCGGCCGGGGTGCCAGTCATTGGCGATGGTGGTCTGCAGTACTCCGGCGATATCGCTAAGGCAATCGTCGCCGGGGCAGACACCGTGATGCTGGGTTCGTTGCTCGCGGGCTGCGAGGAAGCGCCCGGCGACGTTGTCTTTGTCAACGGCAAGCAGTTCAAGCAGTACCGCGGCATGGGATCCTTGGCGGCGATGCAGTCTCGGGGGGAGTCGCGCTCGTTCTCCAAGGATCGCTACTTCCAAGACGACGTCCTGTCTGACGACAAGTTGGTGCCGGAGGGAATCGAGGGTCAGGTTCCCTACCGCGGTCGGCTTGCGGTGGTTGCCCATCAGTTGATCGGCGGCCTGCGCGCAGCGATGGGATACGCCGGAGCACCGGACATCGCACGGCTGAAGTCACACGGGCGTTTTGTCCGTATCACTGCGGCTGGCTTGAAAGAGAGTCACCCGCACGACATCCAGATGACCGTCGAAGCCCCGAACTACCACGGGCGCTGATAGGACGATGATGAATCTCATTGACATTGGTCAGGGCAAGCGCGGCCGCAGGGCCTATTCCTTCGATGACATCGCGGTGGCACCTAGTCGGCGTACCCGTGACCCTCGCGACGTTTCCCTCGACTGGCAGATCGATGCCTATCGGTTTGACCACCCCATCGTTGCGGCACCGATGGATTCGGTCGTGTCACCGGACAGTGCCGCAACCTTCGCCAAGAACGGCGGTTTGGCCGTCCTGAACTTGGAAGGCCTGTGGACCCGGTACGAAGATCCAACTGAGGTCTACTCGCAGATCGCCGACGCCGATCTGCAGGGTGCCAACGAACGGCTGTCGCAGCTGTACCAAGCGCCGATCGACCCTGAGTTGATCACCAAGCGGATCGGCGAGCTAAGGGCGACCGGCGCCACCGTGGCGGCCTCGTTGTCGCCCCAAAATACCGCACAGTTCTCCAAGACTGTCGTTGAAGCGGGAGTCGATCTGTTCGTCATTCGTGGCACGACCGTCTCGGCTGAGCACGTCGCCAGCGAGGGCGAGCCGCTGAACCTGAAGAACTTCATCTACGAGCTCGATGTGCCGGTCATTGTCGGTGGCTGCGCGACCTACCGCGCCGCGTTGCACCTGATGCGCTCGGGTGCCGCTGGCGTCCTCGTTGGTTTCGGCGGGGGAGCGGCCCACACAAGCCATCAGGTCCTGGGCGTGCGAGTGCCAATGGCCTCGGCAGTGGCCGACGTGTCCGCCGCTCGCCGTGACTACCTCGATGAGTCCGGTGGCCGCTACGTCCACGTGATCGCCGACGGTGCGATGGGGACCAGCGGGGCGATTGTCAAAGCGATCGCGTGCGGTGCCGATGCCGTCATGGTTGGCTCGCCGCTCGCGAGGGCAACTGATGCTCCCGGCCGCGGCCGGCATTGGGGGATGGAAGCGGCGCATGTTGAGCTGCCGCGCGGCGAGGTCGTGGAGTTCGGCGCTGTCGGGACGCTGCAGGAGATCCTGACCGGGCCTTCCCGGGTCAGCGACGGAACGATGAACATCGTCGGGGCACTGCGTCGGGCCATGGCGACCTGCGGTTACAGCGATTTGAAGGAGTTTCAGCGGGTTGAGGTCGTTCTCAACGCCTGATCCCGGCGAAGGTAGCCTCGTCGGCATGGTTGCTCCGGGATCAGACGTCCTCGATATAGCGTCTCGGGCTGGTGCCTTACGGCAGTTGGCTGCGGCCGACTCCGACAATCCCCTCGACCTGTTGGTCGTTGGCGGCGGTGTCGTCGGCTGTGGCAGCGCGTTGGACGCCGCGTCGCGCGGGTTGACAGTTGGGCTCGTCGAGCGCAGCGATCTGGCGTCAGGGACGTCGAGTCGGTCGAGTCGGCTTGCGCACGGTGGGCTGCGCTACTTGGAGCAGCGGGAGTTCTCCCTCGTCCACGAGGCATTGACCGAACGTGGCTTGCTTCTGGATCGGTTGGCTCCGCACTTGGTTCGACCGGTTCCGTTCCTCTATCCGGTGACCAGGCGAGGATGGGAACGCCCCTACGTCGGTTTCGGTATCACGGTCTACGACATGCTCAGCCGTTTCGGTGCCTATGGCGGCGCGATGCAGCGGCCGCGCACACTATCGGCCAAGGCCGTCCAGGGCATCGCGCCCGGCCTGCGGGCCGATGCCCATGTGGGTGCTGTTCGTTTCAACGATGCCCAGATCGACGACGCCCGCCACACTGTTGCGGTTGCCAGGACAGCGGCTGCGCACGGTACGGCGATCGCGACGCGAACTGCGGTGATCGGGTTACTTCGCGAAGACGACCGGATCGTCGGCGCCCTGCTGCGCGACGAACTGACCGGCGAGCACTTCCCGACCCGCGCACGGGTTGTGCTCGGTGCTGCCGGCGTGTGGACTGATGACTTGGTGAAGATGGCTGGGGTCGAATCCAGTCTCACGGTGCGGCAAAGCAAGGGGATCCACCTCGTCGTTCCCAAGGACGCCTTCCTATCGAACAGTGCGCTGATCGCACGGACTCCGACCAGCGTTCTGTTCCTGCTGCCGTGGGGCGAGTACTGGCTGGTGGGCACGACGGACACCGACTACGAGGGCCCACGCGACGAACCACGCGTGGATGAGGCGGACGTCGACTACCTGTTGGCCGAAGCGAACAAATGGCTTGCCCGACCGCTCTCCAGACAAGACATTGTTGGCATCTACTCCGGATTGCGTCCGTTGTTGTCGGCCGGAGATGGCGAGGACGGAACGGCGACGTTGTCGCGCGAGCACGCGGTGCTGCACCCGGCCCCGGGCCTCGTCGCCGTCGCTGGCGGTAAATACACGACCTACCGAGTGATGGCCGCAGACGCGGTAGACGAGGCCATCGCCGAGCGAGCGGAGCTTGTTTCCGATCCTGTTCCCGACTCCCAGACCGACGAGATTCCATTGGTGGGTGGTGCGGGTTATGCCGCCGCCTGGGCAGCCCGTGAGCGCACGGCGCGGGCCGCGGGTTTGCCGCTCGCGACGATCGAGCACCTGCTGCGTCGGCAAGGCGATCGCGTGCAAACGGTGCTCGATCTGGTCGCCTCCAACCCCGAACTCGCTGCGCCGATGCATCCAGACGCCCCATATATCATGGCCGAGGCGGTGCTCGCGGTCACCCGCGAAGGCGCGCTGAGCCTTGAGGACATCCTGGTGCGAAGGACGCGCTTGGCGCTGGAGACCCCCAACGCCGGCATCGATGTCGCGGAGAAGGTGGCAACCATTGTTGCCCCCTACTTGGGTTGGGATCAGGGGCGCATCGAGCAGGAAGTGGTCCGGGTAGCCCAGCGGCGCGAGGCGTTACAGCCAGTTCCCGGTGGTTCAGCTGTCCAGGAACAGCTTGTCGAGCCAGCGGAACTTGCCGATTCGGCCACCGATGAGGCTGACGTCATGCTTGTGCCGGACGCTGATTTGCCGGCAAGCCTCCCGCATCCCGGCTCGACCGCCTAGGCTAGCGCCATGACGGCGCTACTTGATCGGACAGGCACCGGCGGCATCGCCGGTCTCCCTCCGAATTCATTGTCCCAGGAACGCATCGACCAACTTCTTCGCCACTTGTGTGTGACGAGTGACCCGCAGACGGTGACGGCGATAGCCCCGTTCACGCTGCAACCGGTGGCAGAGATCCCGTTGTCCAACGAGGCTGCGGTCGACACCGCCTTCGCAATCGCCCGCAACGCGCAGCAGCGCTGGGCGCTCACGAGCATGGCGCACCGCTCCCGGGTCATGTTGCGCTTCCACGACCTTGTGCTCAGTCGTCGCGACGAAGGCCTGGACATCGTTCAGATCGAGACCGGCAAGGCGCGAGCTCACGCGATGGAGGAGTTGCTCGACACCGCGATCACCGCTCGGCACTACGCCCGCACGGCGGCCTCAACGCTGCGCCCCAAGAAGCATCAGGGTGCTTTCCCGATCATTACCTCCGCCGTGGAGTTGCATCGTCCCCGCGGGGTGGTGGGGGTCATCTCACCTTGGAACTATCCGCTCACCCTTGCGGTCGGGGATGCGATAGCCGCGATGATGGCGGGCAATGGGATCGTTCTCAAGCCTGACCTGCAGACGACCCTCACGGCGCTGTGGGCAATCGATTTGCTCTACGAGGCAGGCATCCCCGAGGGCCTGTTCGGCGTGGTCGCGGGCGAAGGCGCTGAGGTTGGTCCGATGATCACCGAGCGCGGCGACTACATCATGTTCACGGGCTCAACTGCGGTTGGTCGCCAGGTGGCCGCTCGGTGCGGCGAGCGACTGGTGGCGTGCTCGATGGAGCTGGGCGGGAAGAACGCCATGATCGTCTGTGAAGATGCCAACATCAAGAAAGCGGCAGAGATCGCCGAACGAGCGTGCTTTGCCAACGCGGGCCAGTTGTGTATTTCGATGGAACGGATCTACGTTCACCAGAACGTCGTTGACAAATTCACAGCCGCCTTCATCGAGCGAATTCGCAACCTCAAACTCGTTGCTGGCGTCGGTTGGGAGACTGACATCGGCTCGCTGATCAGCCGCAAGCAGTTGGAGACGGTTACCCGTCACGTTGACGATGCCATCACCAAGGGAGCCAAAGTTCTTGTCGGCGGCAGGGCGCGACCAGAGGCTGGACCGCTGTTCTTCGAGCCGACCCTCTTGGCGAATGTCAGTGAGGACATGGTCTGCTACGGCAACGAAACCTTCGGGCCCGTGGTGAGCATCTACACGTTCGGCACTGATGACGAGGCGATCGCGCGCGCGAACGACACCAACTACGGACTCAACGCCTCGGTCATCACGCGCAGCGAAAAGCGTGGCCGTGAGATCGCCGCCCAACTCAACGCTGGCACTGCCAACGTCAATGAGGGCTACGCGACCGCCTGGGCCGCCACCGGTGCGCCAATGGGTGGGTTCGGCGATTCCGGCCTTGGTCGTCGACACGGCGTCGACGGCATCCTGAAATACACCGAGTCGCAGACGATTGGAACCCAACGCATCGCGGGTTGGGGTGCTCCTCCAGGATTGACCCAAAGGCAGTGGTCGGAGGCCTTGGTGCTATTCGTCAAAGGATTGAAAGCGGTTGGTCGAAAATGAGTAACGGACAGCAGAACGATTACGACGTCCTGGTTATCGGTTCGGGATTCGGCGGCTCGGTCACCGCGCTCCGCCTGACCGAGAAGGGCTATCGAGTCGGCGTGCTTGAGGCAGGCAAGCGGTTCGAGGACAGCGACTTTGCCAAGACATCGTGGCGCCTGCGGCGCTTCTTGTACTTCCCCAAACTCGGCCTCAACGGCATCCAACGTCTGCATTTCCTGCGAAACGTTGTGGTCATGGCTGGAGCTGGTGTCGGTGGCGGTTCACTCGTCTACGCGAACACGCTCTATGTGCCCCCGGATGCGTTTTTCAACGACAAGCAGTGGGCGCACATCACCGACTGGAAGTCCGAATTGGCTCCGCACTACGACCAGGCGAGCCGAATGTTGGGAGTGACCCCGAACCCGACGATGACGCCTGCCGACACAGCGATGAAGCAGGTGGCTGACGAGATGGGTGTCGGCGATACCTTCGGTATGACCCCAGTAGGCGTGTTCTTTGGCACCGGTGCTGGCGAGAAGGCACCCGATCCGTACTTCGGTGGGGTCGGTCCTGAGCGTGCCGGGTGCATCGAGTGCGGCGAGTGCATGACCGGCTGCCGGCACAATGCCAAGAACACCTTGGTCAAGAATTACCTCGGTCTGGCTGAGGCAGCGGGTGCTGACGTTCGGCCCATGACCACGGTGACCGGTCTACGCCCGGAAGGCGAAGGCTGGGCCGTTGAGATCGAGAAGTCCGGTTCGTGGCTTGGTCGTGGGCGCACCACGCTCACCGCTGACCAGGTTGTGGTTGCCGCGGGTACCTTCAATACCCAGAAGCTCCTGCATCGGATGAAGGCCGTCGGAAAGATGCCCCGACTGTCGAACATGCTTGGCGTGCTCTCGCGGACCAATTCCGAGTCATTGCTGGGCTCGGTCGCGCATCGTGATTCGCCGGTCATAGCAGCGGGTGCTGACTTCACTGAAGGTGTCGCCATCACCTCAAGCTTCTTCCCGGAACCGCACACCCACGTCGAACCCGTGCGGTACGGCAAGGGCTCGAACTTCATGGGTCTGCTCGGTACGCTGCTGACCGACGAAGAGCCGGGAGTGCCGCGGTGGAAGACCTGGATGAAGGTCATCGCGCAGGAGCCCGTCAAAGCGGTGTCGTCGCTCAACGTCCGGGGCTGGTCACAACGATCGGTCATCGCGCTCGTCATGCAGACACTCGACAACTCGGTCACCGTCTCCAGCGGCAAGGGCCTATTCGGTCGGTGGAAAATGACGAGTCGCCAAGGTGAGGGAGAGCCGAACCCATCCTGGATTCCATCCGGAAACCGGGCCGTGCGCATCCTGTCCGAGAAGATCGGCGGCGATCCGTTCGGCACGATGGGTGACATCATCGACGCCCCGATGACCGCTCACTTCGTCGGTGGCTGCGTGATTGGGGACAGTTCCGAGACCGGTGTCGTTGATCCCTATCACCGGGTTTTCGGGTACAAGGGCCTGCACGTTGTGGATGGCGCTGCGATCACCGCGAACCTTGGTGTGAATCCATCCCTGACCATCACCGCCCAGGCCGAACGGGCAATGTCCATGTGGCCCAATCGGGGTGATGGGGATACTCGACCTGCCCAGGGGAATGCGTATGTGCCGGTGGGTGCAGTTGCCCCCAAGGCTCCCGTGGTGCCACCCTCAGCCCCAGCTGCTTTGAGATTGCCGATCATTGAGGTGCGTCAGGGAGTGCCAGAGACCGTCAATTTGCGCTAACGTCCCAAGGACTGTCAGCGATTTTGGAGGATCACATGACCACACCACCACCCCCGCCGCCCGGCCAGCCGCCGGTTCCGCCCCCGCCACCCGGTGGCGGAATGCCCCCAGTGCCGCCCCCGCCGCCCGGCCAGCCGCCGGTTCCGCCGCCCCCGCCGCCCGGCTACGGTGCCGGTGGAGGCATGCCTGGTGGTCCCGCTCAGCCAAGCAACAACGGTTTGGCGATTGCATCACTGGTGGTCTCCATCGTCGGCCTCATTTGCTGCAACTTCCTGATCGTTTCGATCGTTGGTGTGGTGCTTGGTTTCATCGCCAAGAATCAGATTGCCAAGACCGGTCAGCGCGGCGGCGGAATGGCCATGGCGGGAATCATCATCGGAATCGTCGGCATCGTGATCGGCATTGTCCTGTTGATCTTGACCTTCACCAGCAACTCGAATTACTACTGGTACTCGAGCAACTAGCTCGGCGCCACAACAGAGAGGGTTCATGGGCATCGTGCCCATGAACCCTCTCTGTGCGTCCACCCAATAGAGTTCGCACATGACTGAGGAACAGACTGTCCTCGTCGTTGATTACGGTGCCCAATACGCGCAGCTGATCGCCCGACGAGTCCGCGAGGCCAACGTGTATTCCGAGGTCGTTCCACACACTGCCAGCGTTGCTGAGCTCACGGCCAGGAAGCCCGCTGCGATCGTGCTATCCGGCGGTCCCGCCAGTGTCTACGCCGACGGCGCACCGCAGGTTGATCCGGCGCTGTTCGAGCAAGGCATCCCTGTATTCGGCATCTGCTACGGCTTTCAAGCGATGGCCGCTGCCCTCGGCGGCGAGGTCGCACACACAGGTGGCTCTGAATATGGGCGCACCCCGCTGTCGGTAGTCCGCGCTGAGTCGCGGCTGCTTGCCCACCAGCCGCCCGAATCCACCGTCTGGATGTCCCACGGTGACGCCGTGGTTCGTGCACCCGAGGGCTTCACAGTCACCTCATCGACGCCCGGTGCGCCGGTCGCGTCCTTCGAGGACCTCGATCGACGCTTCGCGGGGGTGCAGTTCCACCCCGAGGTCGTCCACAGCGAGGGTGGGCAGGTCCTGCTCAACGCGTTCCTTCGCGATGTGGCGGGGCTCGAAGGGGATTGGACCACCACCAACGTCATCGCCGAACAGGTTGAGGCGATCCAGAACCAGGTCGGCGACGCGCGGGTCGTCTGTGGCCTGTCTGGCGGAGTGGATTCAGCGGTTGCCGCCGCACTGGTCCAGCGTGCGGTTGGCGACCAATTGACGTGCGTGTTTGTCGATCACGGTCTGCTGCGCAAAGGCGAAGCCGAGCAGGTTGAGCGCGATTTTGTCGCCGCCACCGGTGTCCGTCTCAAAGTGGTTGACGCCGCCGAGCAGTTCCTGTCGGAGCTCGCTGGAGTGTCCGATCCGGAGCAGAAGCGAAAGATCATCGGACGCGAGTTCATTCGTGTCTTCGAACAGGCGGCTCGCGAGGTCGTTGCCGATGCCGGAGCCCACGGTGAGAAAGTGAAGTTCCTGGTCCAGGGCACTCTCTACCCGGATGTTGTCGAGTCCGGTGGCGGAACCGGTGCCGCGAACATCAAGAGTCACCACAATGTCGGTGGCCTGCCTGATGACCTTGAGTTCGACCTGGTGGAGCCGCTGCGGTCGCTGTTCAAGGATGAGGTCCGCCACGTTGGACTGGAACTTGGTCTACCACCGCAGATTGTGTGGCGACACCCGTTCCCCGGCCCCGGTCTGGCGATCCGAATCGTCGGCGCGGTCAACGCCGAAAGGCTGCGAATCCTGCGGGAGGCCGATGCGATCGCTCGCGAGGAACTGACGAGCGCCGGTCTAGACGCAGATGTTTGGCAGTTCCCGGTCGTGCTGCTAGCCGATGTCCGCTCCGTGGGCGTCCAGGGCGATGGCCGAACCTACGGGCACCCGATCGTGCTGCGCCCGGTTTCCAGCGAAGACGCTATGACAGCCGACTGGTCCCGACTGCCGTACGACTTGCTGGCCCGCATCTCGACCCGCATCACCAACGAGGTGCCGGAGGTCAACCGGGTGACGTTGGACGTGACGAGCAAGCCCCCGGGAACAATTGAGTGGGAGTGACGGCGTCACGATGAGATGGGTTCGGTCGGCACTCTGGCCGTAACGGCCGCAACGGCGCTGGCCGACGAGGCGGCGCTAGCTCCAGAACACGGCGATGACGACGTTGAGGATTGCCAAACCGCCGATCGCGCCCCAGACGGCATTGCTGATTGACGCCTTCTTCCGGTTCGCCAGGATCAGTCCGAGAATGACCAGCAGTACCACGAACTTCACGCCGATCTTGGCGTTGTCGGGAAGGCTGTAGTCGTCGGGATTGCTGTCGTGCAAGGGGTAGGACAGACCGACCAGCGCGACTCCGGTCACCAACTGGGTGAGCGCACCGTGGA
>JAGNDY010000047.1 GCA_018003655.1 Candidatus Nanopelagicales bacterium | reverse complement strand
TCCAGGCCTCGGTGAATCTGGTCGCCTTGACGTTGGCAAAGTGGGATGCCCACTCAGCGAACGACTCGTTGAGCCACAGGTCGTCCCACCAGTGCATCGTCACCAAGTTGCCGAACCACATGTGTGCTAGTTCGTGCAGGATCGTGTTGGACCGCTGCTCGTAGGCGGCCTCGGTCACCCGGCTGCGGAAGATGTAGTCCTCCAGGAAGGTCACGCAGCCAGCGTTTTCCATTGCCCCCGCGTTGAACTCAGGAACGAACAGCTGGTCGTATTTGGCGAACGGATAAGGCGTGGCAAAGGCGTCCTCGTAGAACGCGAAGCCCTGCTTGGTCAGGGTGAAGATGTCCTCGGCATCCAGATGCTCCGCCATGGAGTTACGGCAGAAGATTCCCAGCGGGTATGTGCCATGGGGACCGGAATACTCGTCCCGCACCACGTGGTAGGGGCCAGCGACGATGGCCGTGATGTACGTCGAGATCGATGGCGTCGGCTCAAACTCAAACCGGTTGAGGCCCTCTTCGGGAGCAGTCGGCGTGGGCGTGGGCGAATTGGACACCACTTCCCAGTGATTCGGTGCCGTGACCGTCAGTTGCCAAGTCGCCTTCAGGCTGGGCTGCTCGAAGCAGGCGAACACTCGTCGCGCATCAGCAGGCTCAAACTGGGTGTAAAGGTAGGTCTCGCGGTCGACTGGATCGATGAAGCGGTGCAGGCCCTCACCGGTACGCATGTAGTTGCAGTCAGCATCGACGACCAACTCGTTGCGGTCAGCGAGCGCTGGCAGGGAGAGCCGCGTGCCGTCAAAAACATCACTTACATCGAGCTGGTGTCCGTTGAGGCTGACCGCGTTGACCCGATCGGCAATCAGGTCAACCCACGTAGTGGCGCCCGGCTCGCGGCAACCAAAATCAATACGCGTGATGGAGCGAAAGGTGCTGCTCGGGTGTGGTTCAGGGGCGCCGGAAAGGTCCAGATCCACCTGGTAGCCGATGTCACTGATCAATGCTGCGCGGACATCACACTCTGCTCGGGTGAGGTTCTCTGTGGGAGCCATGTGAGTATCTTGGCGCACCAGGGTCGCGCATCTGGTCGCTGACTGCCAGAATCGACGTATGCGCATTCACATTGGTTCTGACCACGCTGGATTCGCGCTCAAGGTGGCTGTGATCGAGCACCTGCGGAAAGCCGGACACACAGTGGTGGATCACGGGCCCAAGGAGTTCACGCCCGGCGATGACTACCCGGCCCAAAGTGTCGCCGTGGCGACGGCGGCCGTCACCGATCCGGACGCGCTCGGTCTGGTGATCGGTGGGACCGGCAATGGTGAGCAAATCGCTGCGAACAAAGTCGAAGGCGCCCGGGCGGCGCTGATTTGGAGTGTGGAGTCAGCCGAGTTGGCACGGGTGACGACCAATGCGAACGTCGCGGGCCTCGGCGCGCGGATGCACGACCGAGCCGAGGCGATGGAGATCATCGAAGCGTTCCTCGCCGCTCAGTTCCAGGGGGACGAGCGCCACCAGCGTCGCATCGCTCAGCTCACCAAGTACGAGAAGTACGGTCGGCTCGACTAGCTCATTCGCCCCCGCCGGTGCAAGTGGCGTTGACCAGCCGCCAACCACGGCCGCACGTCAGTGGTGACTTGCTGTTGATGGCAGCTAGCAGAACCTCGATGGAGCGAACCGTTGCCGGGGTGTTGTCCTGCTGCAAAACGTGGCCGGACTTTGCCACCACACGGATGGAGTCGCTGGAGAGGCGAACATCGTCGATTTGACCTCTGATCCACTGCTCGGTTACGGCATCGCTGAAGCCATATGTCGGTCCGCCGAGGTGGTCGCCCTCCGGGTTGGAGGCGCTAAGGACCACCAGCGGGGTAGCGCCGATTCTGGGCCCGTCGCCGGTTGCCCGGGAACTGGCAGCCAGATCGATGCTCGTGCCGCCTTCGGGCCACGTGGAACCGTTGTAGGGGTCGTAGGGCGTCACGCTCTCGGCCAGCAATAACCCGGCGATGACGGACTTCTGTTGACGAACGAAGGCGCGCGCCACCAGTCCGCCATAGGAGTGGCCGACCGGCACAAAAGGCGCGCGCTCGCCGGCTTTCTCGAGCAGGGCTCGTAGTTCCTGCGCATGCTTACCGGCGTCCAGGGCGGTCGAGCCCGTCCTTGCCGGGCTCCGGCCAATGCCGGGCCGGTCGTACACGCACGTTCTGGTCTGTTTGCTGACCTGACCGAATACCTTCGTCCACGCGGCGGCTCCGGTGCCGAGCCCCGGCACGATGACTACCGTTTGTGGACCGTTGCCGGCGCATTTGAGGTACTGGCTGACTCCGCCGGCGGTGACGACCTTGGCTATGTCTGGCCGATCCTGCGGCGCGGGTCCGGTTGGCGGGGGACTGCTGGAGCTCGGCGTCGACGCGGAGCCCAATCCGGGGGCGGAACCCTGCGGATCACTCGAACAGGATGCGAGCACGAGTACTACCCCGGCAGCCACTAGCACCCGTCGACCGCGATTCGCCATCACGGGGCCAGGTTACGCGGGTCGTAGCACGTCGTGCCTGCCTCACGGATGAAGCCACCGCGCGTGCTGGGAGACTGCTCCTATGACGACTGTGTGGGCAGTTCTGGGCGGGCTATTGGCTGCGGCAGTGTTGGCCGTGTGTTTGGTGTTCTTTGTCGTGCGGCCGATATTGGCTCGAAAGGTTGAGTCCGGAGCTGAAGGGTTGGCCAAAGAACTGCACGGTCGTCCGCCATTGCGTTCCTCGGCAGCTTCGTGCGACGGGGTGAACACCTTTGTGAAAGAGGGCGTCCGTGGCATTGGGGCGCTCGGCCTAACCGAGCAGGCGCTCGTCTTTGTCGCCGGTTCGACTGAGACATCGCTAATCATTCCGCTGGATCACATCACACAGGTGGCACCGTCGACCATCTTCGAGGCCGAGGGAAAGACCGTCCGACGTGCCCAACCGATGCTGGTCGTCCACTGGAATGGCCACTTGGGTGCGACCCCGGCTGCGGCGTTCACCGTCGATGACGCGTTGTCCTGGGTGGCTGCGGTTCCCGCGGGGGGAGTGGGCTTGGGTGGTGTCGGCGGCACCGAGGCTGGCGCTGCGGAGTCTGGTGCTGCGGAGTCTGGTGTTACCGATTCCGAAACAGGCGGAGCACCAGGGTCAGGGGACCAGTACTAACGAACCGGTCACATCGCCAGCCTCCAGCCGCCGCAACGCAGTATTCGCCTCGGTCAGTGGCATTGCCTGCCGGACGGTCTGGATGCCCGCCTCGGGGACGAGAGCAAGGAAGCCGGTCACATCGGCCCGCGTCACGTTGGCGACGGATTTGATTGATCGTTCCCACCAAAGATCGTCATAGTCCAACTCGGGAACTCGATCCAGGTGGATGGCATTGACGGCGACCGTGCCACCACGGTCCAGGGCTTTGAGTGCAGACACGACGACGTCTCCTGCTGGTGCGAACGTAATGGCCGCATCGAGCGGGTGCGGCGGCGAATCGTCGTAAGTGCCCGCCCAGCTCGCACCGGCGTCGAGTGCTCGACGTGCTTCAGTCGGTGAACGGGTGACGACGGACACCTCGACGTCCCAGAATCGAGCGACTTGGAGGACGAGCGTTGCGGAAGCGCCATACCCGTACAGGCCGAGTCGCTGGCCACCGGAATCAGGAGCGATCCCCGCGATGGCGAGGGAGCGGTAGCCGATGACTCCACCGCAGAGCAGAGGTGCCAGGGCGATCGCACGCTCGGTGGGTTCGGCCGCGGGCAGGAAGTCCATCGGCAGGTCGAAGGCGCAATCAGAGTTGGCGACGACTTCGGTGGCGTATCCACCATCGCGGTCCCAGCCAGTGAAGGTCGCGAACTCGCAGAGGTTCTCCCGACCGGACAGACAGAACCTGCACTTGCCGCACGAACCAGCGAGCCAAGCGACTCCGACCAGGTTGCCGAGTCGGTCTGCCTGAACTCCGGAGCCCATTGCCGTGATGGTGCCAACAATCTGATGGCCGGGGGTGATGGGCAGTGTGCGTGCGGGCAGGTCCCCAGCGACAAGTTGTAAGTCAGTACGGCACACGGCGCAGGCGGCGACTTCGATTCGCACCTCCTGCGGTGCGAGCGGCGGTAGCTCAAGCTCGTCGCGGCTGAGGCGATCGGTGGTGAGTGGACCAGGTTCGTGAAGTCGCATCGCCGTGGTCATTCGCGCCTCCGAGTCTGTGCTGCTGCTTGTTAGCCGCGGCTCTAGTCGTGTCACACCGGCGTTGGGAGCATATCGACTACTGATGCTGCGCCGATTGCTGTGCATTCGCAACCGTGGTGGCGCAAGACGGCGCACCGATCGGCGCGCACGACCAGCGACCCTTGGATGAGGCTTCGGTGGTTGGATGGGGTGTGCTCATTGGTCTGATCTGCGCCTTTCTGGCCGCGCTGTTCTACGGTGTCGGCTCAGTCCTGCAGGCTGTGGCCGCCAACCGAACGGTCGATACGGGCGGCAGCCAAGCGGGCTTGCTCATCCGAATGGTCAAGCAGTTGCCTTACCTGCTGGGCATCACCCTCGATGCGATCGGCTTCCTGATCTCGCTAGTCGGTCTGCATTTCCTACCGTTGTTCGTGGTTGAAGCGGTACTGGCGAGCAGTGTGGGCGTCACGGCCATCCTGGCCGTTCGCTTCCTGGGGGTCAAACTCAAGCAGTTGGAAAAGGCGGCCCTCGTCGCATTGATGTTCGGCTTGATCCTGTTGGCAATCAGCGCCAAGTCCGAGTCTGCCCGTGGTCTGACGTCCAATGAGAAGTGGATCATGCTGGCTGGCATCGTGCTCACGCTCGTCTTGGCTGGACTGAGCTTTCTGCTACCTGCGGGCAAGGTGGGCGTCGGGCTCGCGGTTGTCGCCGGACTTGGATTCAGCGGCGTCGGTGTCGCTGCCAGGACCTTTGAGCTCCCGGATCCGATCTTCAGCGCGCTGGGAATGCAGGACTTCTGGGCGATGGTCCTCTACGGGGTCATCGGTATGGGCGCCTTCGCGCTCGCACTCCAGCGAACGTCGGTGACGACTGCCACCGCACTGGCGTTCGGTATCGAGAGCATCCTGCCAGCATTCATTGGCATCGCATTCCTCGGCGATCGGTCCCGGCCAGGCTGGGGATGGGTGGCTGCCCTCGGATTCGTCATCACTGTCGCGTCCTCAACCGCGCTCGCGGGTCAGGCAGAGCCGCACGTTGCCGCGGACCCGGCCGAGCAAGACCCCGCCGAACCGTCGTTGGCCTAGCCGTCGCTCGCCGTGCCGCATCGAGAACGAGGGGCTACTCGTTGACCAGGACGATCTTGCCGTAGGCATCGCGGCCGGTGATGTGATCGAGGGTTTCGGGCAGTTCAGTCATCGGGAGCACTTTGCTGACGACCGGCCGGAACTTGCCTTCCAGGTACAGCAAGTTGATTTCCTTCTGGTAATCGTCGACCAGATCGGGACGGTTCAGCAGGTAGTTGGTCCAGAAGAACCCCATCACCGACATGTTCTTGTTGAGAATGAGATGGGCTTTGATCTCGGGAATGCGTCCGCTGGCAAAGCCGATCACGATCAGGCGACCTTCGAATGCGATGCAGTGGGTACTGGCGTCAAACGCATCGCCGCCAACCGGGTCATAGATGACGTTCGCGCCCTTGCCCTCGGTGATTTCCTTGACCCGAGCGACGATGTCCTCGTTCTTCCAGTCGATGACGTAGTCCGCGCCAGTGTCGTGACAGACCTGGATATCTCGTTCCCCGGTCGCCGTAGCGATGACCGTACCCTTCAGTGCTTTTCCCACCTGGATCGCCGAGGTGCCGACGCCCCCGGCGCCACCATGTACGAGCAGGACCTCGCCTCGCTGCATATTGGCCTTGTACTTGATCGCCATGTAGGAGGTCTCGTAGATGATGCGGATCGCCGCTGCGTCGACATCGGTCATGGCGTCGGGAACCTTGAACGTCATGCTGTCCAGTGCCGCCATCTTCTCGGCGAAGGCGCCAATCCCACTGGTGACGATGCGGTCGCCGACTTGGTACTTGCAGCTGTCGCCAACCTCGACGACTGTGCCGACGGCCTCAATGCCGGGAATGAAGGGCAGCGGCGGCTTGATCTGGTACTCGCCCTGGATGAACAGCACGTCCGGGAAGTTCACCCCGGCTGCCGCAATCTGAATCACGCTGGACTCTGGTCCCAAGAGGTCGGGGTCAGGAGCGTCCTCCCAAACCAGTGCGTCGCGGTATGGGCCGAACTCGTGGACTCTCCAAGCCTTCAATGCGTCTCCTCGATAGCAAGTACAAGCCGATACCCGACCGTAGCGACCGGGGTGAGAGCGAGTCAGCGCGAAGAACCAAGCGGCAGGCAATCGGGCGAATGCGGTTCGCGCAACTGCCAGTGATGTCGGTGTGGTGGGATGCGTGCATGCGAACAGTTCAAATCACTCGCCTGGATGGGCCGTCGGCGCTGGAAACCGCCGAGGTTCCTGAACCATTGGCGACCGACAATCAGGTCCTCATTGATGTCCATAGCGCGGGGGTGACGTTCCCCGACCTGCTGATGACGCGGGGTGAGTATCAACTCAAACCACCGCTACCTTTCACCCCTGGTTGTGAAGTAGCCGGCACGGTCGTATCTGCCCCGGCCGATTCGGGCCTGGAGACCGGAGACAGAGTCGCCGCCTTCACGATGTTGAACGGATACGGCGAACAAGTCGTGGTGGACCCAGATTTTGTGTTCGCGCTACCGAACGATTTCTCGTTCGATGAGGGCGCTGCCCTGCCGATGAACTACCTGACCGTTGAGTTCGCACTATTCACTCGAGGGCGGTTGCGAGCTGACGAGACTGTGCTGGTTCACGGCGCGGCCGGTGGCGTCGGCACTGCCGCAATCCAGGTGGCAAAAGCTGCTGGGGCTCGGGTGATCGCGGTCGTTTCGACACGGGAAAAAGGCGCGGTCGCGGCCGCGGCCGGTGCCGACGAGTGGGTACTCGTCGATGGATTCGCCCAGGCGGTCAAAGACTTGACGGGAGGTCGGGGCGTCGACATTGTGGTCGATCCCGTTGGGGGAGACCGCTTCACCGATTCGCTGCGCAGTCTTGCCCCGGAAGGTCGACTGCTGGTCATTGGGTTCACCGCCGGCGAGATTCCCTCAGTCAAGGTGAATCGGCTGTTACTGAACAACATCGATGTTGTGGGCGTCGCTTGGGGCTCGTTTGCCTTCACTCGCCCTGGCTACCTTGGCGGCCAGTGGCCCAAGATCCGCGAACTCATTGCGACCGGTCGCATCCGACCGCCAATCGGCGATATCTATCCGTTGGCGCAGACAGGTGCGGCGATTGGAGAGCTGAGTGAGCGGGTGGCGACCGGCAAGGTCATCGTCCGGGTGAAGGAAGCATCGTGAGGCGCTCGGTCATTGCATTCGACCTTGACGACACCTTGGCCGTGACGAAGTCACCGATCACTGGACAGATGAGCGAACTGCTCGGCGACCTCCTCGAGCGTTTTGATGTTTGCGTGATTACCGGTGGTGCTTTTGGCCAGATCAAGAAGCAGGTGGTCGATCAACTCGATGTCGATTCGGCCCGGCTCGGTCGACTCCACCTCATGCCCACGTGTGGCACCCGCTATTACCGCTTCGATCTCGCGGAGTCCGACTGGGTTCAGCAGTACGCCGAGGACCTGTCGCCCGAACAGAAAGCCGAGATCATCTCGGTGTTGGAGCATGGAGCTCGCGAGCAAGGGATTTGGGAAACCGATCCGGTAGGCGACATCATCGAAGATCGGGGCAGCCAGATCACCTACAGCGCGTTGGGCCAGCAGGCCACACCCGAATCGAAGTACGCGTGGGATCCTGACGGAACCAAGAAGCACGCCCTGCGCGATTACGTCGCGCAACGACTGCCGAATCTGGAGGTGCGGGTGGGTGGCACCACCAGCGTTGACATCACCAACGTCGGCATCGACAAGGCGTACGGGATGGGCAAACTCATGGAGGTGCTGGACCTTTCCGAGGACAACATCTTGTTCCTCGGCGACAAACTGCAGCCTGGCGGCAACGACTACCCGGTCAAGGAGATGGGTATCGACTGCATCGCGGTTGAGGGCTGGGAGCAGACAGCGCTGGTCGTGCAGGGGATTAACGACGTCACCTGAGGTCGCTTTCGTTCGCTTGGGAGTATGCGGCAGCATGGCGGAATGGACAGTTCTGTGAACGACGACGCGATGCTGCTCGATGTCCGGATCCCCGCACCCATTGAGGAAGTCTGGCTCGCGTTCCGGGAACCGGCCTTGATCCGCCAGTGGCACGGTTGGGAATACCCGGACCTCGACGAAGAGATCGACTTCATCTACCAGCAGCGGGCTATCGCTGAAGAGACCTCACGAACGCTACTGATAGGCGCGCACGCGTTCTCGCTGGTTCCGTCGCAGGACGACGCCGAGACCCTCATTCGAATGACACGTCGGCAAGCGGCGGTCGACCAGGTGGAACCGGGCATCGACCTCGACGCGTTCCGGGACGAGATCGAAGCAGGCTGGCTGAGCTTCCTCCAGCAGTTGCGCTTCTACTTCGCTTTCCACCGCGGCCAGATCCGCCACACCCTCTACTTCAGTGGCGATTCGACCGCACCCGTGCCCGCACCGATCACCAAGTTGCTCAAGCTCGAGAGCGTCGCTGGTGATCGGGTGCATCCGGAATACCGCGCACAGAGCCCTGGCGGCGAACTGACCGGTGAAGTCTGGTTTCACACCGGATCGCAGATTGGGCTGGTCGTCAATGAGTGGGGCCCCGGCCTGGCGCTATTCACGTACCCGCCGAGTGCCGTGACCCGATACGGCAGCCTCACCGCGACGCTGACCACTTACGGGATGTCCTCGGAGGCACTAGCGGACCTCGATCAGGCATGGACGCAATGGTGGAGCGCGAACTTCAAACCGGTTCAGGATCATCCGGAATGACGTCCGCCGATTCCTCCGGTGGAACCGGGAAATGACAGGCGGCCAGGTGGCCTGGGGTGATCTCCAGTAAGGCAGGTTCGTCGGTGGCGCAGATCTCCTGCGCCTTCCAGCAGCGGGTCCGGAAGCGGCAGCCGCTCGGCGGATCGATCGGCGAGGGGACGTCGCCCTCAAGCTCGATGCGAACGCGTTGCTCCTGCGCTGTCGGGTCTGGGATGGGTGCCGCCGACATCAAAGCGACCGTGTACGGATGGGACGGTGCCGCGAATATTGCTTCCTGCGGGCCGGTCTCGACCACCTTGCCCAAGTACATGACGGCGATTCGGTCGGCGATCTGCCGGACGACGGCCAGGTCGTGGCTGACAAAGATGTAGGAGAGCCCGAACTCGTCGCGTAGGTCGAGCAGGAGGTTCATAACCTGCGCCTGGACGGATACGTCAAGGGCCGAGACCGGCTCGTCGGCAACGATGATGTCGGGGTTCAGGGCAAGCGCGCGAGCGACGCCAATACGTTGTCGCTGACCGCCGGAGAACTGGTGGGGGTAGCGGCTGATGAATTCGGGGTCGAGGCCGACCTTGTCCATCAATGCCCGGACGGCCTCTGCCTTGGTCCGTCCGTTGAGCACCTCGGGGTGGATGTCGAACGGCTCACCGATGATGGATCCGACAGTCATGCGCGGATTCAGTGAGGTGTAGGGGTCTTGCAAGATGATCTGGATATCGCGACGCTTGGTCCGCAGATCCTTCTCGCTCATCTCGGTGATGTCGTCGCCCAAGACGGAGATCGTGCCCTCCGTTGGCCGCTCGAGGCCGAGCAGGAGTCGGCCAGCCGTCGACTTGCCGCAGCCGGACTCACCGACGATTGCCAGCGTCTCGCCCTTGTCCAGCCAGATGGTGATGCCATCGACAGCGTGAACGGTGCCGACCTGCTTCTTGAAAATGATGCCCTGGGTAATGGGGTAGTACTTGACCAGATTGACCGCATCGATCACGCGCTTGGGTTGCTCCATCTCGCTGGGTGACGGCGTTTGATCAGTCACTGTCGTACACCTCCTGCGCGAACCAGCAACGGCTGCCGTGTTGCGGGGTGACGAAGAGCAACTCGGGCTCCTCCTCGCGGCACTTGTCTTGGACCATTGGGCAGCGGACGTTGAATAGGCAACCCTGTGGCCGGTTGAACAGGCTTGGCGGTAGCCCGGTGATTGCAGGCAGGCGACCCTCTACCCGCTCATCGATCTTGGGAATCGATTCGAGCAATCCGCGGGTGTACGGGTTGGCGGTGTGGTGGTAGATATCGCTAATGGGTCCACGCTCAAACGTGCGGCCGGAATACATGACGCTGATTTTGTCTGCGACGTCAGCGACGACGCCGAGGTCGTGGGTGATGAGGATAAGTCCCATCTGGTTCTGATCTTTGAGTTCCGACAGCAGGTCCATGACTTGGGCCTGAACCGTGACATCGAGGGCCGTAGTCGGCTCGTCGGCAATGAGAACGCTCGGTTTGAGCGCGATCATCATGGCGATCATGATGCGCTGGCGCATGCCGCCGGAGAACTCGTGCGGGTAACTTCCAAAGCGTGTTTCGGCTGCGGGAATGTGGACGCGCTTGAGGACATCGATCGTCGCGGTCTTGGCGTCGGACTTGTTGAGGCCCTCGTGAATGCGGAACATCTCGGAGATCTGGTCACCGATGCTGATGACCGGGTTGAGGGCACTGAGGGCGTCCTGAAAGATCATGGCAATCCGCTTGCCACGAATCTGCCGGTATTTGTCTTCTGCGAGTCCGATGAGTTCGGTGCCGTCGAGCTTGATCGATCCGCCCGTGATCTCCGCCGGGGGAGTGTCCAGGATGCCCATGATGGCCTGTGCGGTGACCGATTTTCCCGAGCCGGACTCGCCGAGAACTGCCAGCGTCTCCCCGCGATCGACGGTGAAGGAGACGCCGTCGACGGCCCGAGCCGAACCGTCGCGGGTGTGGAACTCGACCTTCAACTCATCGACAGCTAGCAGGGGAGTGCCAGATACCGGCGCCGGATCGACGTACATGCCCGCCTCCTACTTCCGTAGCTTCGGGTCGAGGGCATCGCTGACCGCTTCGCCGAGCAGAACGAACGCAAGCACGGTGATGGTCAAGAGTCCGGCGGGTACGAACAGGGTCCAAGGTGAGGAGAAGAAGGTCGTCTGGGCATCACTGATAATCGTGCCCCAGGAGAACGAGGGTGGGCGGATCCCGAGTCCCAAGTAAGACAGGGTCGCCTCCGCACCGATGAACAGGCCAAGGCTGATTACCGCAATGACAATGGATGGCCCAATCGCGTTGGGCAGGATGTGGCGCAGCATGATTCGACGGTTGGTGGCACCGAGTGCTCGCGCCGCGGTGACGTAGTCCTGTGATCGGGCTTCGATGGTCTTAGCCCGCACCATTCGCGCCGCGACCGGCCAACTGAGAAACGTGATTGCGAGGGTGACACCCCAGATGCCAGGCAGGTCGATCACGGACAGCAGGACGATGGCACCGATGATGTAGGGCACGCCGAGGAAGATGTCGAAAGCACGGGACAACACCGTGTCGATCTTGCCCCCGTAGAAGCCCGCCATCAGACCGAAGAGAGCGCCGATGATCGTGGTTCCGACGGACGCGATGACGCCGACCGCCACGCTCGGACGGGCGCCGAAGACGCTGATCGCCCACACATCGCAGCCCTGCTGATCTGACCCGAGCACGAATTGATCGCCCGGTGGTAGCAGTGAGTTGGTCAGGTTGCAGCCGCCGGTCAACGAGGACGTCTTGCTCTGGTCAGCGAGTAGCCCGGGGAAGAACACCATCAGCGCAACGAACACGAGCAGCAGGCTGCTGATCCAAAAGACCTTGCTGTGCTTGAGGTCGTACCAGGCGTCAGTCAGCAGGGTGCGACTCGCGGCGGGATCGTCGGGGATCGAGGTTGCGGCGTCGAGCTGAATGTCACTCATATCGAATCCTCGGGTCTAGAACGGCGTACAACACATCGACGAGCAGGCTGCTGAGCAGGTAAACGATGACCAGGACGGTGCCGATCCCGACGACCACTACTGTGTCCTGCTGGCGAATGGCGGAGAACAGCGCCTGGCCGATCCCCGGGATGTTGAAGATCCCCTCCGTTACGACCGCGCCACCCATGAGCGTTCCGAGCTCGATGCCCAGGAACGTGACCACCGGGATCAGGCTATTGCGCAGCCCATATTTGCGCAGGATGGTTCGCGAGGGCAGGCCCTTTGCCTTGGCGGTTCGCATGAAGTCGGCATTCATCGTCTCCAGCAGCGACTGGCGGGTCAATCGAAGGACATAGGCCAGCGATCCGGAGGCGAGCACAAAGGCCGGGATGATGTAACTGATCGGCCACCCTTCGGAGATCCCCGACGGGGCTACCCAGCCGAGCTTGATGCCAAAGAGCCACTGCAGCACGAATCCCAGGACGAACAGTGGTATCGCGATGAGGATGAGGGCCACAGCCAGGGACGTTGAATCGAACCATGTGCCCCGCCGGCGGGCGGCAATCACTCCGATGGTGATCCCGAGGACGATCTCGATGATGATCGCGGTGACGGCCAATGTTGCGGTGACTGGGAACCGCTCGACAATGATTCCCGACACCGACTGACCCGAGAACGTGGTTCCGAAGTCACCGGTGAAGATACCGGCAATGTACTTGAAGTACCGAATGATGATCGGGTCGTTGAGGTTGAACTGTTCGGTCAGGTAGGCGATGTAGGCGGGGTTCTGCCGCTGGGCCGGGGTCAGCGCGTTAAGCGGGTTGCCGACGACCGACATGAGGATGAACAGTAAGAAGGTAGTGCCAAAGAACACGGGAATCATCTGCAGCAAACGCCGGATGACGTAGCGGCCCATGTTCACCCACTTCCGATGTGACCAAACGTGACGGCCGAGTCGAGATGACTCCCGACCCGGCCGTCAGTTTAGGGATAGATCAGCCAGTATTGCTGATCAGAAACTCCCTATTGCTTGACTGAAATTGTGGACAGGTCAACGAACCCGCCCGGGTTGATCGTCACATTCTCCACCTTGGTGGAGTATCCGCCGACCTGGTTGCGGAACTGGAAGGGCCAGGCCTGGAAGTCATCCAGCAAGACCTTCTCGGCTTCTTGCCACTTGGCGATCTGCGTAGCCTCGTCCGTGGACTGGGTGCCTTCTTGGAGCAGCTGGTCGAACTTCGGGTTGTCGTAACCGACGAAGTTGTTCGAGCTGCCCTTGGTGAAGTTGGCAGTGATCATGTTCTGGATGGTCGGGTTGTCAGCAATCCAGCCGGCGCCGACGAGGGTTCCGTTGGGCACCTTGCCATCCGTTTGATCCTGCTGCAGTGTGCCGAAGTCCTTGTAGATATCGACTACGCACTTCACTCCGAGATTGGCCTGGATCTGGTTACAGATGGCCTTCTGGACGTCGCCAGTCTCGTTCGCTAGCTGCGTGACATGGACCGATCCGTTGAGCCCGCCGCCGGACTTGAGCAATTCCTTGGCCTTGGTCGGATCGAACGTGCAGTTATCGCCACAGATGTCAGTGCCACCGCCGTTGATGGTGCTCGGCGCGAAGCTGGTTCCACGCTGGCGCGTGTTGTAGTACAGCTTCTGGTTGATCTCGTCGGTGTTGATCGACTTGGCAACCGCGATGCGGATATCCTTGTTCTTGTACACCGGATCGCTGGTGGCGAAGCCGTAGTACGAGTACTGCAGGCCACCCTCGATGTTGATGAAACGATCACCAAGAACCTGTGGTGCAGTCGACAGTGCGTTCTGCGTCAGGTTGGCAGTCACGTCCAGGGTGTTGGCCTGCAGATCCGCCCACGCGGCGTTGTTGTCCGCGTAGATGCGCATGTTGATCTCGTCAGCCTTGCCCGCAGGGCCTGGGTAGTCGGCGTTCTTGACCAGAGTGCCGCCCTTGGCGTTGTCCCAGCCGTCTTTCAGCTTGTAAGGACCGTTGCCGATGACGTTTTTGTTGTAGGCCTCGATGTTCTTCAAGCCCGCACTCGGTACCGGGTAGACCTGCGGTCCGGCAACGAAGTTCTTGAACAGTGACTCGCTCAGTGGAGCGGCGAGATCCACGGTGAAGGTGTTGTCACCAGTGACCTTGAGACCGGACATCTTGCCGGTCTTGCTATCGGTGCCCTCGACCTTGTCGTAGCCGACAACGTTGAGCTGGCTGGGTCCGAAGATGAAGCCAAGCTGCTGGCCATTGCCGCCGTTGGCGGTGAAGTTGAACGTATCGACAAACGTCTTGGCCGAGACAGCTTCACCGTTGGTGAACTTGAACCCTGGGTTCAATTCGATGGTGTAGGTCTTGTTGCCATTCGACGGCGTGACGCTCTTGGTCAGCGGGCTGAGGACCGGGACGAAGGTGCTGCCCTGGGTTTCCAAGTTGAATAGACCGGTGTACAGCGCTTGGTCGACCTGTGCGCAGTAGAGGTCGTAGCAGTTGGTGGGGTTGAGTCCGCCCTGAGGTGCCTCAATAGCCATAGAGAAGGATCCACCGCTGGCTCCGCCTCCGCCCGAGCTATCGGAGCTGCTGCAGGCCGTCAGTGCAAGTGCGCCGACTGCGACGACACCTGCGACCTTGAGGCCGCGATTGACTTTACGCATATGCGTCCTTTCTTGGTTTCGCCCTCGTGGCGGGTGCGCACGGGGCGGGCAGAGCTTTACACGCAGTATTCCTGCCGTTCATGTACGGCGTCACGGTACTCGCTCGCGTGTCGCGCGGAAAGCGTGTCCGAACAATTTCCCTCGTGCGCGGTCGGAAGGCGGTCTAGTTGGCAGTGATTAGCGCAGGAAGGCGAGTCCGATGCCGGCGCGCGGACCTCGGATTCCGTTCGTGACGGTCGTCAAGGCCCAGGCCTGCTAAAGCGTCAGCGGGACGGGACAATCACTGGTTGACCGGCTTGGCTGTGACGGCCCTTCATCAGGGGGTAAAGCGCGGCAGTGAAGATCGCCGAGGCGACTACAAGCGGTGCGGCGACACCGAACTGCAGTAGCCACGCACCGAACGCGGCACCGGTGATGAAGATCGCGATGGAAGCGAGTCGGCGTTGCCAATGAGTTGCCGGACCGCCGGCCAGCCGTGACTCCGCGACCAGCCCGGCTAGCGTCAGGGTCATGACGTTTGTTGCGATGTCGGGAACGCCGTGTTTGCGCATGATGGCGTTGTGGATCCCCATCGCAAAGGCTAAGAAGCCCACGATGAGCAGCCGCTGGGGCAAGTAGCCGTCCGAGGCCTGGTACAGGCCGGGGGTTGCGATCTGGGTCGGGTGGGTGAGGACCGCGATCGCCGTCCCCGTCACGATGCACACGTATTCGACGGGGTACCCGATGACGCGTGGGCCGAGCGAAGCTCGCCGATTAGTCAGCAGCCCAGCAGCGAATGCACCAAGCAGAAACGGCACGATTGCGCTTGCGTAGAGTGCTGCCGCGTTCGGGTCGAACTGGCGGGTGCCGATGGAGATGCCGACCAAGAGTAGGTTTCCGGTCATCAGTTCGGCAAAGACTCCACCGATAGCGACGAAGCAGGCAACGTCAATCAGGCCGCAGATACCGGTGAGCGCGAACACCCCGGCGCGGTACTCAGTGGCAACGTTCACGAGTGACTCCCTCAGTCGATGCCCCGCGTTGATGTGCCGAGGATCGACCACACGCTACTGAGCCCGTTCCTCGCTCGGAGCCAGTGTCGGCGAGCACGCGCGCCCTCCGGGGTTGGTCAGCGGACGCGGCGCAACGTTCGGCGGGCCCGCTTCTTGACGCGGGAGCCTACGCTCGGTTGCTCCTCCTTCGTCGCGATCGCCACCGCGTATTGGGTCTGGCCCCTTCTGGCCAGTGCTTCGTCGACGAGGAGGATCTGGTCGAGCAGTTCGATGTCGTGAGGGTCTTCTCCGAAGTTCGCGAGTATCTCGTTGAGCGCCGTGTGGTAGATCACCCCACCCGTGAGGATGACGTTCGCGTTCGGGAAGTACTGCCGGATCGCGGGAAGGATGCGTTCGCTGTCCGCTGCCTCGGTCGGGTCCTGGGCTATGAGACCGGCTTCGTCCGGTCGTCGGACCCTCGTCGGAAGTCGCTTCTCTGGTTCGCGCGGATCCACCAGGTAACGCTCGGGAAGTTGCTCGCGCACGCGGGACATCATCGTGAGCTGGTTGCGTGGCCATTGGAAGCGTTTGGCGCCGACGAAATCGTCCATCGCGAAAACCCCGCCCATCCTGAGGCGATCACGACTCCACTTCACCGCAGCTGGTGTGTCCATCATGTGATGGATGGCGTTATTCCAGTAGACGAGGTCGTAATTAGTAGGCACCGTCTCGGCGAACGCGTCGGCGAGGCGGTACGTGATGCGGTCCTCGAGTCCGAGGCTGCTGGCTTTCTCACGGCCGGCACGCACCCGTTTCTCGCTTATCTCGTAGAGATCGAAGTGTTCGACTAGCCCGAGCTCAATTAGATCGAGTTCCTTGCCTCCGTGCCCGCAGGCCACGGAGATAGCGCGCCGAAAGCCTCCCGCTGGCGCCACCTCCAAGAGGCGTTGGTTGAAACCGGCCCAGGCGCCCTCAATCGCCGTGCCGCAGACGAGCCGGTTGATGTGCCGGTGCACTTGTGGGCTGCTCCACCATCGAGTGCGGCCGAGGTCCCGAGGGTTGCTCCAGTGGTCGGCCGCCCTCCGCAGGTCGGCGTCGGCCAAGGAACTGGAAGGCAGGTCTTCGTTGCTCATGGTCCTCTGGATTCTTCCTTCCGTGACGCACGTCCCAACGTCCGACGTGCCGGTGGAAGCCGACTAACTCTCCTCGCTCGGAGCCAGTGTCCTCGAGCATGCTCGCTGCTACTTAACCTCGCTCAGAGCGGGTGACCGGGATCGAACCGGCATGGCCAGCTTGGAAGGCTGGGGCTCTACCATTGAGCTACACCCGC
>JAGNDY010000046.1 GCA_018003655.1 Candidatus Nanopelagicales bacterium | reverse complement strand
CCCCCAGCACGGTCATCTTCAGCATCGACAGCGCACCGAGCGACGTCGGGTCGTAGATCGGCCCGTACATGGCCACCAGGGAGGGAGTCGCGTTCGCGGCGGTGGCCGCGATGACCCGGGATTGCTCGGTCGGATAAAGGCCGAGTGTCGCCGATGCGGAGATCGCACCCATACCAGCGAACAGGGCGATCCAAACCGGCAGCAGAGTGCGGTCCCGCCGTAGCGCGAGGCGCAGAAGTTGGCCGGTGCCAACGAACGCGCTCACGCCGATTCCTGTTCCGCCTGATCCGCACTGTCGCCCTGCTCGTCTGCACTGTCGCCTTGCTCGACGTAGTGGCGCAAGAACAGTTGTTCGAGGGTCGGTGGAGTGCTGGTCAGGTTGCGGATGCCCGCCTTGGTCAACTCCTGCAAGACCGGCTCGAGCTGACCTGGGTCGACTTGGCATTCGACCCGATTGCCGTTGATGGCAACGTGGTGAACGCCAGCCAGTCGGCCGATGTCACCCCCTGGGCTCTCAAGCTCGGCGACAATCGACGTCTGGGAAAGATGACGCATCTGGGCCAAAGACCCACTCTCGATGGTTTTGCCGGCGCGAATGATCGTCACCCGATCGCAGGCTGCCTCCACCTCACTGAGGATGTGGCTGGAGAGCAACACCGTCTGCCCTTCGTTGCGCTCGTTGGCCAGAAATTCGCGGAAGCTGGCCTCCATCAGTGGGTCGAGGCCAGCGGTGGGTTCGTCGAGTAGCAGCAGGTGCGCGTCCGAGGCGAGTGCGGCGATCAAGGCAACCTTCTGCCGATTGCCCTTGGAGTACGCACGTGCCTTCTTGGTCGGATCCAGATCGAACCGTTCGATTAGCGCCGCACGTTTGGCCGGATTCAACCCACCCCTCAGCCGACCGAGCAGATCGATGATTTCCCCACCGGTCAGGCTCGGCCACAACGTGACGTCACCCGGCACGTAGGCCAACCGACGATGCAGAGCCGGGCCCTCCCGCCAGGGGTCCTGTCCAAACAACGCGATGTCGCCGGCGTCGCGGCGGAGCAGGCCGAGCAACACCCGCAAGGTAGTGGATTTGCCAGAGCCGTTGGGTCCGAGGAACCCGTGCACCTCACCGGATTCGACGCTCAGATCGAGACCATCGAGGGCGATCGTATGACCAAAAGACTTTCGCAAACCGACAACAGAAATCACTTCACCCATGGGGCCAACGCTACGCCTCAGGCTGGCCGGGACCCAGCCTCAACTTACGCTCACCGGCATGACTTCAAGGCCGATCCAACGGCTCAGACCAACGTCACCGCAACGCTCGGCAGCTACCTAGCTTCGGTAACCCGGACGTCACCGGTTGGCTTGGTTGTGGCCTTCACTTCCGGCAGCAACTTGGCGACCAACGCCGCGACCACCGCGATGGGAATCAGCTGCGGTCCACCAGCCAACATGCCAAGGACGATGCCAAGGACGACGGTGAACAGCCACTTCGGGTGGGCCAGATACACCACTGCCGCAGTGATGCCAGCGGCCATGGCGCCTTGGGCGTAGTCCGGCGTCAGCGACGTCGTGACCGCGGCAATTCCGGCGCCGATGTAGATCGCGGGGAAGAACGGGCCACCGCGGAATCCCCCGCCCATGCTGATCGAATAAGCCAGCCACTTGAACGCCACCGTTACCGCGATCGCACCAGCACTGCTCAGCGCCAACAGCGCCTTGGTCTCGGACTCGCCGCTGGTCATGATGAGCGCGAGTTCGTGACCGGTGGTCAGGTAGTAGCCGAGTCCGAGGGCCCCGACCAGAAACCCGCTGATCGCCAGAATGCTGGTCTTCGGCCGGTCGCCGCCATGCAGTTTGAGGATTCCGATCGACAGGAACCTGCCTGCGGTTAGTACGGCAGCAGTTACTGCTGCCACTCCGACCGCACCGACAAGATCCTTGACGTCGAACCTATAAGTCGAGGCGGTCGAGAAGGTCCCATTGATAATGGGACCAGCGAAGAGCGCAAGGACTGCTGCTGAGGCGCCGATGGTTGCCCCCTGCTTGACCGTCATCCCCGCACGGGTCGCGATAGCGGTGCCGACGACTGCACCCGTGGACACCATTGCCACTTCAGGTCCGAGGACCATCCCACCGATCAGGGTCGCCAGAATCGCACCGATGACCGCGACGTAGTCACGTCCGCTCAAGGGGGTGATGGCGATACCCAGCATGGGATTGTGGCCATCGTTGCCGTGCTGGCGAAACCACGCCACCAGGACCCCCGCAAAGGTCGGGAGACCGAGCGCCAACAACCAGACGAGCGGCTCGGATGCGTCCCGGGGAAAGTCCACCCAGACCCATTCGATGGAGTACTGCACCACCTGCAGCACCGCGTAGCCGAGCGGGAAACTAATAACGGCGATGAGGATGCCGAAGGCAATGGCCCGGCCTCGGCTCAAGGTGGGGTCGGACTTTGCATCCGCGGGAGTTTCCGAGGGTGTTTCCGCCGTGGCCATGTGCACACCCTGCCAGACGCATACATCGGTCGGCGGCTGAACCGGCTGCACGGCTTAGCACGATGCGGGCTCACGGCAGTGCGTGCTCACGAGGTTGCGGGCTCACTGGGTCCGGGGCCGACGATTCGATTGCGCCCCTGCGCTTTGGCTTGGTAGAGGCGGTCGTCGGCCTGCGCGACGACTTGCTCGGCGGCCTGTATCGGTGATGCCGTTGCCGTGGCGTACCCGACGCTGACGGTGATGAAGTCACCGCACTCGGAGTCCGGGTGGGGCAGGGCCAGGGCATCCACGGCAGCGACGAGCTTGCGTGCGCTGATGGCGGCACCGTCGACGTCAGTGTTCGGCGCCAGCAGCGCGAACTCCTCGCCGCCCCACCGCGCGATCAGATCGCCGCGGCGCGGCAAGCAATCGGACAGCGCACGCGCGACCGCCCGTAGGGCCTCATCGCCTTGCTGGTGGCCAAGCGCGTCGTTGTAGTTCTTGAAGAAGTCAATGTCCGCGATGACAACGGAGAACGGCTGACCGGATACCTCGCTATACGAACACAGCGCGTCAAGTTCGGCGTCGAAACGACGGCGGTTGGCCAAGCCCGTCAGGCCGTCCACGTGCGCCTGTCGGTTCGCCTCCCGTTCCGCCAGCTTCTGTTGGGTGATTTCGGTTCGGATGGACATGTAGCTTGTCGTGCGGCCCTCGATGTCCTTGATCGGCACGATCGTTGCTATCACCCAGTAGAGCTCACCGTTCTTACGGCGGTTGCACAGTTCGCCGGACCAGGTGTCGCCAGCGGTGATCGTCTGCCACAGGTCGGCGTAGAACTCGTCGCCGTGTCGGCCGGAACTGACGATCGCGTGGGTTCGACCGAGCAGTTCCTCGCGCTCGTATCCGGAGATCTGGCAGAACCTGTCGTTCGCCTCGATGATCCGACCATCCAAATCGGTGACCGAGATGATCTCGTGTTGATCGACCACCCGGCGAATGGCCTGTGCATCGGTGACGGCGGTGAGCAAGTCGGTGACATCCGCGAGCGTGGTGTATGCCCAGATCTCGCCGTCACGTTCGATCGGCTGCGAATCGACCCGAAGCCAGTTGTACGACTCGAACTCAGGGGCGTTAACCCCCAGCACAACGTCGCCCACCGGTTCTCCTGTTGCCAGCACTTTGGTCGCCGGGTAGTCCTCGACAGTGAAGTCACTCATGTCCAAGTGCACGGTCCGACGCTCGTCGGATACCGGTGCCCTGCCCATCATCTGCTCGCTGGTTACGCCCAGCAGTCGCTCCGCCGTTGCGTTCACCTCCCGCACGATGCCGCCGGGGGATTGCAGCACAACGCCGAGCACGGGCGAGTTGAGCATTGCGCGATACACGGCCTCGGTTGATCGCAGGGTCTCGCGCGTGGCTCGCTCCCGCGTCACATCGCGAGCAATGGCATGGACGTACCCGTCAACCGGCCGAGACACCCAGGACAGGTAGCGCCATGAACCATCCCGATGGCGGTAGCGATTGACAAAGCCGTCGATCGACAGCCCGCGGAGCACCTGCTCCCGCGAATCGAGCGTCGTGTCGACATCCTCGGGATGGACCAAATCGAGGATGCGCATGCCCTCGAGTTCGTCGGGCGAGTAGCCCAGGACTGCCTGCCACGCCTCGTTCGTTCGAACCAACTTGCCGTCGGCGTCGGCGATCGCCAGCAGGTCGGGGAAGATGTCGAAGAATGACTCGGTGTGTTCAGCGGCGCGCGAGTTAGGCGACGAGTGAGCGGATGCCACGCATGCACCTCCATGTCGTCAACCGTGGTTCCACGGGCAACCGCAGCAGCTTGCCCGTCGATCCGTCTATGCCAGTTTCGACCGAAGTTAGTCACCCCTAACCTCGCGTTAGGCCGTACGAGTGACGCGCGCAGACGCCTGTCCGGCTGACGGTGTAGCGAAGGCCCGCATTCGATAGACGGGCGCGCGACTGGGAAGGTGGAGCAATGGCGACCCAAACCCCACTGGCCCTTTTTGGAACCGAGTCGCTGATCAGCGACGAGGATCGCCGGATGCGGGATTCAGTACGTGCGCTGCTCGACAGTGAGGTCCGGCCGCACGTCAGCGATTGGTACGAGGCCGGGACCCTTCCAGTCCGCGAGTTGGCCACGAACCTCGGCGCGATGGGTCTGCTCGGCATGCACCTGACCGGCTACGGCTGCGCTGGCACCAGCGCGACCGCGTACGGGTTGGCCTGCCTGGAGCTCGAGGCGGCCGATTCCGGGATTCGCTCGTTGGTTTCGGTGCAGGGTTCGTTGGCGATGTTCGCGATCTGGCGCTGGGGCAGCGAGGAGCAGAAGCAGGAGTGGCTACCGACGATGGCCACCGGCGAGACGATCGGTTGCTTCGGTTTGACTGAACCTGACTTTGGCTCCAACCCCGCTGGCATGCGCACTTTCGCCCGCCGCGACGGTGACGACTGGATCATCACCGGTAACAAAATGTGGATCACCAACGGATCGGTCGCCGACGTGGCAATCGTGTGGGCGCAAACCGACGAGGGCATCCGCGGCTTCGTGGTGCCCGCGTCAACTCCTGGCTTCTCCGCGCCTGAGATCAAGCACAAGATGTCACTGCGGGCCTCCGTCACCTCCGAGTTGGTCCTCGCCGACGTGCGGTTGCCCGCGTCCGCTCAGTTGCCGCATGCGCGCGGGTTATCGGGGCCGTTGTCCTGCCTGAGCGAGGCGCGGTTCGGCATCATCTTCGGTGCACTCGGTGCCGCCCGCGACTGCCTCGAGGTCACGCTGGCGTATGTCGAGAACCGGATGATGTTCGACAAGCCGTTGGCGGCCTACCAAATCACGCAGACCAAACTCGCGGACATGACACTCGAACTTGGCAAAGGGATGCTGCTGGCGTTACACCTCGCCCGCCTCAAGGACGCCGATCAGTTGCGGCCGGAACAGGTCAGCCTCGGCAAGCTGAACAACGTTCGGGAGGCGGTGGCCATCGCGCGGCAATGTCGGACCCTGCTCGGCGCCAACGGCATCTCAGCCGAATACCCCGTCATGCGCCACGCCAATAATCTTGAGTCAGTGTTGACCTACGAGGGGACGTCCGAAGTCCACCAACTGATCATCGGTCAAGCCCTGACCGGTCACGGCGCATTCCGGTAACTCACCTCGCGTCGCCGTCCCCGGCGCACAGCGACCGCGAAGCGTGAGCTTGCACTGTCGGACCGACTGGCTAACTTGGCGATATGGATGAGGACTTCGAGACGACGCGGGGATTCCGGGTCGCGCGCGTGGCCTTCATGGTCGGTGCTGTCCCGACGATGCTGCTCGGCGTGGCCTACTCGTTCGTGGTTCCCCAGGGTGGCCTGCCCGCGTGGCTCGCTTTCGGCGGGGGTTGGCAAGTCCAGTTAGTGCTGGGGCTCACCTTCGTCGCGTCTTTCGCGGTCGGGCTGATCGTGGCCGCGCCGTTCTTTGTCGTGGCGATCGTGACGAACCGACACAACTCAGGCAGCGACTCAAGTGGGCCAGGCCACTCAGGTGTCCCAAAGCGCCCTGGTAGTGGCCCGGCGCCGTAAGTTCGCGAGCGCGGATCTCGGCCGTCAGGAGCCAGCGAACTCCGCAGCGATTGCGGCCACGAACGCGTCCACATCGGCTTCGGTTGTGTCCCACGAACACATCCATCGAACCTCGCCGCTGGCCTGGTCCCATGTGTAAAAACCGAAGCGTTCCTGGAGTCGCTCGGTGATATCTGCGGGCATGGTCGCGAACACGGCGTTGGCCTGCTGTGGGCGGGTGATCTGCACGCCGTCGATTCCTGCCACCGCATCGGCCAACCGCTTGGCCATCGCGTTGGCGTTGGTCGCGTTCCTTGCCCAAAGGTCGTCGGTCAGCAGGGCCAGCAACTGCGCGCTCATGTAGCGCATCTTGCTGGCGAGTTGCATGTCGGACTTGCGCAAGTAGGGCACCGCCGTGGCGATTTCGGGGTTCAGCACGACGACCGACTCCGCCGTCATCGCCCCATTCTTGGTGCCGCCGAAGGACACCGCGTCGATGCCCAGATCGGTGGTGAAGTCACGGAACGAGACGCCGAGGGCAACGGCCGCATTCGCGATCCGGGCGCCGTCGAGCAGCACCCGCATCCCGTGGGACTTGGCACGATCAACGACGGCGGCGAGCTCGTCCACTGAATACAGCGTGCCCAGTTCGGTGGATTGGGTCACGATCAGCGACATCGGCTGGGCTCGGTGAACGTCTCCGAATCCCCAGGCCTGGGTGTCGATCAGTTCGGGCGTGAGTTTGCCATCGGCAGTCGGGATCTGCCAAAGCTTGAGGCCGGCGACCTTCTCCGGTGCACCGCCCTCGTCGACGTTGACGTGGGCGGACGCGGCACACACCACCGCGCCCCATGCTGGCGACATCGACTGCAGCGCAACGACGTTCGCGCCGGTGCCATTGAACACCGGATAGATCTCCGACTTTGGGCCAAAGAAATCCTTGATCCGGGCGTCAAGCTCGGCCGTGGTCTCGTCGTCGCCGTACGCAACTTGGTGTCCGACATTGACCCTTTCCATCGCGGCCATGACCTCGGGATGGATGCCGGCGTAGTTGTCGCTGGCGAAGCTGCGCTTTGGGTTCATTTACTGGCCACTGTCAGATCGACGTACTCACCGTTTGCCACCGACTCGTCTTCCAAGACATCGGCAATTGCCACGCCGAGCGCATCGGTATCAGTGAATCGGGCGTAGTTGCGATCGGGGTTGGCGTCGCGGGTGGCTTGATCCACGAGGGCCATCACGGCGACGATGCACGCCCGCGCTGACGTGTCGGCGAACGCATTGCCCAGCGCCTTGACCCAGGTCTCGGCCGCTGCCTTTGAACTGGCGTACGCGGCGTTTCCCTTAGTCGGCTTGGCGGCCGCCGTGCTGGTGATCATGACGTAGCGACCCTTCGGCGCGGCAGTCAAAGCGTCGCGGAAAGCCACGGTTGTGGTCTGGACGGTCGTCACGATCCCGGGCACGAGGTCGTTCCACTGGTCGATCGATGCCGCATCCACCGTTGTCGATCCACGCCAGCCGCCCACCATGTGGATCACTGCGTCAACGCGACCGTGGCGCGCCAAGAGGTCGCCACACAGCGACTCGACCGCCGCGAGGTCTGTCAGGTTCACCACGAGGGCCTCCGCCGAACCGCCGACGGTTTGTGCGCGGTTGGCCGCAGTCTGAGCCAGTTCCATGGTCCGGTCAACGATGACGAGGTGCGCCTTGCCGGCAAGTGCCGCGACCACCCCGCGCCCACCCATACCAGCGCCGAGGACGACAACTACTGGTTGTTCGTTCATGCCGCTGCACCCGTGATTCCCTTAGTGGATTCGATTGTCGTTGCCAGGTTCTTGCTGAGCGCCTCGTAGAAGACGTTGAGCGGGAACTCGTCGTCCATCACCGCGTCGACAGCGTCCTTGCGCTCGGCGGGAATTGCCTCGCCACCGCGAGCCCACACTGAAGCGGGGTGCGTTGGCACAAGTGCGCGGACAAACTCATGGGCCGCCAGCCAGTAGCCGATTCGGCTGCGGTCAATGCCCTCCCGGTAGAGAGCGTTGACCTGTTCACACAACTCCACGACGCTCGCGTCCACGGTCAGCCAGTCGATCGACAGAGTGTTGTCGGTCCAATTCAGCACACCGTTCTTGTGCAACCACGCGAACAGGATCTGGCCACCGAGGCCGTCGTAATTGCGCACTCGCGAGCCGGTGGTTGGGAATCGGAACAGGCGATCGAACAGGATCGCGTAGCGCACCTGCGGTGCCAGCGTGACGCCCTTGTCCTCCAGGATCGCCGTCTCGCGGTAGGTGTTGAGGTCGCAGCGCAGTTCCTCCAGTGCGTACATCCAGTACGGCATCCGTTGCTTGATCATGAACGGATCGAAGGGCAGATCACCGTGGCTGTGCGTGCGGTCGTGCACCAGATCCCAGAGCACGAACGTCTCCTGAGTCAGTCTTTGATCGTTGACCAACATCTCCGCTGCCGGCGGCAATGCCAGTTTGACGATGTCGGCTGCGCTGCGAGTGACAGCGCGGAAACGAGCCGCCTCGCGATCGCAGAAGATGCCGCCCCAGGTGAACTTTGGGGTTTCGCGAACCGCGACGGTCTCGGGGAAGAGCACTGCCGAATGGGTGTCATACCCAGCGGTGAAGGCGACGAACTCAATCGGGACGAACGCGTGGTTGTCGTACGCGCCAGCCTCCAGCTCGGCGATCCAGTCCGGCCACACCGTGCGGGTGATGACTGCCTCAACGTTGCGGTTCGGGTTGCCGTTTTGGGTGTACATCGGGAAGACGGCGAGGTGTTCGACACCGTTCTCCCGGTTCTCTTCCGGCCGGAACAGCAGCAGCGAGTCGAGGAAGTCCGGCACCTCCAGACCGCCATCAAGCCAGTTCCGGAAGTCGGCAACGTTGGCTGCCAACTGATCGCTCTGATGGGGGAAACGAGGCGCTAGCGTCTCGATTGCGGTGACGATCTGCCCGACGGCAGCCGTCGCCTGCTCCTTGCTCTCGGCTGGCACCGATCCGTTCTTCTCCTGCAGCGGTCGCAATTGCTCGACCGCTGCAACCAACTGGGTCCACGCTTGGTCAATCGCAGCAGATTGCGCCTGTTCGACTGCTTCGCGAGCCATCGGCCCGGCAGCCGACCAGGTAACAAGGTTCCGCCACAACGTGCGGTTGTCCAAGTCGTCGATCGAGTCGTCGCCGAAGACGTCTGAGTCGGTGACGACGACCACGCGGCCATCGCCTGCCTCAACTGCGGCAACAAGCCCAGCGTTGGGTGGGGAGGCTGTTGCACTGCTGCGCGCCACGATCACACCGGAATCGTTTGATGCGGAATCCAGCCGCAAAGCCCCGGCGCGGTACAAGCAGGCCTGCCGAACACCCGCCCACACATCCCATACCGAGGTGTCGCCCGGTTGCGCCATGATCCACGTCGGGACGTCGTTGAACCGCGCAACCGAGTCCTGAATGGTGGCGTTCTCAATGACGACGCCGAATCGAGCAGCGATCTCTGCCAACGAGTTTCCGTACTTACTCTGCTCGGTTTCGGCCAGAACGACCAAACCTCCGCCGCCACGAACGAATGCGTCAATCGCGTCGATTTCCGATGGGGAGTACACAGGCGACCCGACGCCGATCGTGGCCTCCCAGTCATCGGTCGAGCAGTGCGGAAGCACCAGCACATCCATGCCCGACAGAGCGTCGGCGTCAATCTCGCCCTCAGTGTGAACATCAACGTCCAAGCCGCGGTCGGTCAGCGTCTGGGCCGCCTTGACGTAGCCGTCGTCAGCGGGGTTTCCAGGATTGATTGCGGCGGCCACCTCGGGACGGGTGGACCAAGCTTGCCGGTGGCTCTCGTCAACCAGAACACGCGCCAGGGATCGCATCGCACTCCTTACATTGGGGTCTACTCCCATCCTTCACCCTCGGGTGCCACCACGCCAAATCGCGACGGTGAGAGGTCCCTCTCACCGTCGGGCAACCACGGGCGGTAGGTGAAACGGCGGCAGTGTCACTCGAACGGGTGATTCGATGATCACACTGCGATTGTGTCGCCGGTCACAGACGGCAGGTTGATCATCTGCGTACCTTAGGAAGTCGGCCCGTGACGGCGCGATCGATTCAGTCGATCTTCCGATGTCCGGCCTGCGGATCGCGAGTGCGAATCCGAAGCGGTGAAGATCTCGCCCTTCGTGACACTGACCCGTAAGGGACGCCCATGACCACCTCACACCCGTCGCGCACTCGCGCGCGCCATCTGCCAGCACTGCGACGATCCACGGGCGTCGGCATCACGGCTACGGCAGCTGCGGCGCTGGCGATGTCATTGGCATCCATGAGCCCGGCCACGGCCGCCGCGGAGCCGAACATCCCGTGCAGTGGAGTCAACTTTCACTGCGACGACACCGGGTACGGCGCCCGCGCCCATCAGAGCTTCTGGTTGATGGCCGCAGGTCACAACTGCACCAACTACGTCGCCTGGCGCATGATCCGAGACGGCATGCCCCGCAAGACCCTGTGGCTACACGACGCGGAGAGTTGGGCGAGGTCCGCGCGCAAACACGGTTACCTCGTCAATGACCAACCACTCGTCGGCGCAGTCGCGCAGTGGACCACTGGCTCTCCGGACGTCAGTCAGGCTGGCCACGTCGCCTACGTCAAAGCGGTGACCGCAAAGAGCATCACCATCGTCGAGGACAACTACCCCTCCGGACCGCTACGAGTTCGCGTGATCCCACGCAAGGACCCCCACTGGCCCAAGCACTTCATCCACTTCAACCTGGCCAAGCCGGGCGTAGCGGCCGAAGCTGGACACCCCACGATCCCCGGCGCCTCCCCCATCGCTGCCACGCCAGCCGTCCTACCCATGACGGCTGGCTTCCCCAAGGTCGCCAGCTTTAAGCCGTGGACTCCTGCGGTTGCGGGCGGTCAGGCCGCGTAGTCCTAATATCCAGCCATGACCGATGCCATGGATCCCGCGACCGCAACCTCTTTTGTCCACGCCGCCGTGCCTGGAGTTGGCCGAATGGGCGTCGTCGTCGAGGCAGTGGAACCCGGCTACGTTCGCTTGCGGATGCCGATCGAGGGTAACGGCAACCACATGGGAACGATGTACGCCGGTGCACTCTTCGCTATCGCTGAACTACCCGGTGGGATTCTGCCGCTGACTGTGTTGCAGAACGGCCTGGTGCCAATCGTTTCCGACATGACGATCACCTTCCGTCGGGCGGCCCGAACCGATGTGTTCCTCGACGCGCGCATTGATCCCGATGAGCTGCGCAGCCTGGGCGATCTTGCGATCGCCGAGGGCAAAGCGACCTTCGAACTGAACCTCACGATCGTCGATGACGCGGGATCAGCGGTCGCGACCACCCAAGCGACCTACCAACTGCGTCCACCCAAGTCGACCTAGCTCGCGACCGGCCGGGTCAGCTTGACCGACCAGACGACGACAAGTGGCCAGAGTGCTTGGGCGGCCGCGGTGATCCGCTCGGCTCCACCGACGAACTCCGATCGCGACAATGCGACGCCAAACCCAGCCAGCAGAACGAACGACAACGCCGAGGCGCCGAGCGAACTCACTGGCCGTAAGGCCCACGGCACAACGCCGGGTTCGCTCCCGTTGAGCTCGTCGGTACTGCGTTGGCGAACGTCCTGGGATGTGCTGCCGCCCGCCTGGGCACGACTGGCCGACCGGCGGCGGCGCCAGGCCGCCAGCGGCCATGCCGACAGGGCGACAAAGGCGATACCAGCGGCCGTCGTGTGAGCCGCCGACGATCCAACGACCGGCAACGGCAGCGCGGCAACTGCCATCGTCGCGATCCCGCCGATCGCCAAGAGGACCCGCCCGGCAGGAGCGGCTGCCTTCAATCCCGAAGCAGTGGTGGCGTGGCAGGCGCCAAGGCCGAGCAGCGCCGTCGTCATCACCCAACGGTCAGTCGCCCCAAGGCCCGCGAGTGCGCTGATGGTGTCGGTCGAGGAGTCGAAGCCCGCTGGCTGAAGCCGGGCAGCCAACGTCCACCCACCGATCAGCAGGACAGGCGCGAGCGTGGCGGACACGAGCGACCGGGTTGGCTGGATCACCCGTCGGAGTATTCACCACCCGTACACAACGACGGTGGCCGATTGCCCACGAGCGGCCGCTTTGGGGTTAGCTACCGGGTAACCCGTTACATTCGACGCTCGCTCCTTGGAGGTACCCAGACAGTGGCACAGGATCGGTTCACCGGTATTCCCGCAGAGGCGTTCGAGTTCTACGAGTGGTTGGCAGCTGACCCGACCAAGGAGTTCTGGGATGCCCACAAAGCGCAATATCTGCGGGACGTCCGAGGCCCCCTGGAATCCCTCGGCGCCGAACTCGCGGACGAATTCGGGACCGCTCGGTTGTTCCGCCCGTACCGCGACGTCCGGTTCAGTAAGGACAAGACTCCGTACAAGGATCATCAGGGGATGTTCGTGGAGCGCGGCGACGGCCTCGGTTGGTACGTGCAACTGTCTGCTGACGGCTTGATGGTCGCGGGCGGTTGGTACTCGTCGTCGCCGGACCAGGTCGCGCGCTACCGCCGTGCGGTCGCACAGGAGCTGCACGCCGACCAAGTCGCGCAGCTCACCGAGGCAGTCACCAAGTCCGGCCTGACGGTTGGTGGATCGCAGGTGGCGACTCGGCCGCGGGGCGTCCCGGCCGATCACCCTCAGCTGGAGTGGTTGCGCTACCGCACGCTCTATGCCGAACGGCGGTGGGAACCGGCCGCCTGGATGGGAACCCGTCGAGCGGCGACCAAGATTCGCGATCAATGGCGACTCCTCGACCCGCTCCTTGATTGGCTCGCCGCCACGGTCGGTGCTGGCGACACGGCAGAAGGCACCGGCAGTCAGAACGGGCTCTAGCGCGGCGGTCTCCCCACGGGTGCACGTCGTCAAGCTGACGTGAGGGCGAAGATCTTGATCTCGCGGCCCGCCCGGCCGCGGTAGGCGTTGTACGCCGGCCACATCTCGCACATGATCGCCCACATCCGCTCGCGCTCGGCGGGCTCGGTCACCAGGCGCGCCACCATCCGCCTCGATGTGTCGCCAATAGTGACCTCAACGTCCGACTTGGCCTCAAGATTGAGGGCCCAGGCGGGGTGGTGGGATTGCCCAAAGTTGGATCCGACCAGGATCAACTCCTCACCGGATTGGCCATAGATCAGGGTGACTGTCCGAGGCTGACCTGACTTGCGTCCGGTCGTCGTGACCAGGCACTGCGGGAGCCCGTAGTTGCCCATCAAGCCGAACCGACCGCTGGTGCGCTTCAGCACGGCAGCATCAAGGGGTGCGAACCTGGCCGCCGTCCACGCGAACCAGCGGTACTTGCCGAGGTTGGCGAGTACGTCCCGGTAGGCCATCGGTGGTCTCCTCACGGTTCGGCGAACGACTGTTGCGCCAGACCCATTGAACTCTGCACCAAGGTGACGTCGCTAGCCCGATGACAGTGCCGTGATGGTGGATTCTCGACGGCTCGTGTGCCGGGGTTCTAGGTCTGCACTGGCGGCGGACCGACCTTTGGGCGAAAGCATGCGCGCGCGGAAGGTGGCCTACTACAAGAGCCAGCAAACCCGCGGAGCGTAGGAGCGGGAGGCGCCGCATCCCGAACGTGGGGTTAGTCGATTGCGTAATCACACGGGAGCTTCGCCTTCGGCTCTTTCACGCTCCCTTTGCGAGTACCCAATCGACTAACCGGCAACCCACCCTCGCCCCAATCCCGGCGGCGAGGGTGGCAGGTTTGCTCAGTGCTTCTTGTGCTTCTTGTTGTGCTTCTTCTTCGTGCCCTTGTGGTGCTTCTTGGCCTTAGTGCCTTGGCCGGCCGGTTGAGCGACGGCAGCACCCGCCCGTGGGCTTGGCGCTGACTGCACGGCTTGGCCGGGTTCCGGCTGCGCCGTCGCGCTGTTGTCAGCCGCCTGACCGTTTGGTGCTGTTGGAGCGACCGCGGCACCAGCGACACTTCCGCTGTTGCCGGTCTTTCCGGATGCGTTGGAGCAACCGTTCTTCATGGTCACCTGCATCGTTTCGGCACCTTGTCCGGTTCCGATTAGCGGACTCGACTTGCCTGCCGCGGAGAACCGCTCGCCAAGGGACATCCCGTATGAATCCGAGGTCTTCCAGATCGCCTGCTGCCATAGGCTCCAGGCGATGAACGGATCAGCTGTGGACCGAGCGTCGTTGAACGCTGGCTTGCCGTCGAAGGCCGAGGAGTCGTTGCCGTACTTCCCGCCCCAGTAGCCGTATGCGTATGCAGTGACGAGGTCACCATAGATCCAGCCGTAGACGTCGTTGAGTACTGGAACCGTCTTGCCTGATCCGGGCTGCAACTTGTAGGGGCTCGTGTGGCCATCGCCGGTGACGACTCCATCAAGGGTCATCGGACCGTTCTGCAGGTAGATGCCGTAGCCGCTTTGCTGCTGGGAGACCTTCCCGTAGAGCTCCTTGGCATCGACGAAGATCGTCGATGGGTGGGGGTAGCCGGCGTTTGGCTTTGACGGATCATCGGGATCGGTCAGTGTCCCGCGTAGGTACAGATTGCCTTCCGCGTCTACCCGCGAGGTGTAGTCGTAGTACGCGCCCGCCCCAGATACGGGCCCGCCAGCGAACCGACCGCGGATTCGAAGGGTTTGGCCATGCAGGGACTCGACGTACGGCTGCAAGCTGGGGTAGCGCTCGGCCGCAGCGTTGGGGGCCACCAATCGCAACAGACTGCCGTCGCCGTTGAAGACACCCGATTGCTTTGGATTCCAACCGGCAGGTGCGTTCGCAGCGATCTGGTTGTAGACCTGATCCTGGCATGCGATGTCCCGGTTGGCCGGTAGTCCGCCAGAGCTCATCAGATTGCCAGCACCATCGAACAGCTTCAGGTTGGCTGGGATGCCTACCTGGTCGACCGCGCTTAGGTTCCCGTAGAACAAACCGTCGGTTGGGCCGAATCGACCATCCGTGATGTTGAATTCGACGATGTCGTATGCCACCGGTGAGTCGTGGGCAGACGGCCAATGCTGAACAAATGGCTCACCGAAGCTGTAGTAGATCCGACCACCGGAGTTTCCGTTGACCACAAACGAGTAGGTGTGGCTTGCCGGATCGGTTCCCGGTCCGTTGAGATCTGTCAGCCGCACGCCGTTTCCTAGGCCGGGCTGGAATCGGTTGCCAACTGACCCGGCATACGTGGCGTTGCCGTTTCCACCAGTGTCCGCCGTTAGGAAGACGTTGCTGTCGGGCTGAGCGGTGTCGTTGACGAACTTGACCACGAAGCCGGGCTGACCCTGTGCGGGCGCAGATGGTGCCGGGGGTGTCGACGGTGCTGGCGGTGTCGACGGTGCTGGCGGTGTCGACGGTGCTGCCCCGTTCAATGTGGCGAACTGCATCCAGTTGAGATTCACGAATGAGTTGGCGTCGTTGGCCTTGAACGTGAGGGTGATGTTGTTGCTGCCTGTTAGAGCGGTAGTCAGCGGTACGCGGACAGTTCGGTAGTCCTGCCACGATGCGGTCTTGGGTACCACTAGCGAACCGACGAGGACACCGTTGGCTCCCCCGCGATGTACCTCGATGGTGCCGTTGGCGGTATTGGTTGCCGAGGCGATTCGCACATCAAGGTTCTGAGCTGGCTTTGAGCCGAAATCGACCCTGTTGTAAGACAGCTGGTTGCCGTTGCGCAGCAAGGCCAATGCCGGATTCTGCGCACCTTCGGTGTCGCCAGACCCCTGCTTGAGGATGGACCCGCTGGACGCGGCGTAGTTCTCCGCTTCGATCCGGTTGAACCCGGGCACGGCCGGTGCTGCTGGGTCTGCCGGTGGCGTGGTGGGTGCCGGGTCTGCTGGTGGCGTTGGGGTTGCGGTCGGCGGTGTTGGTGTTGCGGCCGGCGGTGTTGGTGTTGCGGCCGGCGGTGTTGGTGTTGCGGTGGGTGTGGGGACGGCTGGCGATGAAGCGGGATTTGCGTTGAACTGCAACCAGTTGAGGTTGACGAACGGGTTCGCGTCGCCGGCGCTGAACGTGAGAGTGATCTTGTTGGTGCCGGTCAGCGATGTAACCAGCGGTACCCGCACGGTCCGGAAGTCTTGCCAAGAAGACGTCTTGGGCACCACCAGAGAACCGACAACTTCGCCGTCGGCGCCGCCACGACGAATCTGAATCGTCCCGTTGGACGAGTTCACCGCTGACGACAGCCGCAAGTCGACACTGTTCGCCGATGCAGTACCAAAATTGACCGCGTCGTAGGTCACCTGCGGTCCTCGCTGCAACAGCGCCAAACCTTTGTTGCTTGGATCTGCGCTGTCACCGGATGGCTGCACCAAAACCGACCCGTTGACTGAGGCGTACTTCTCCGCCTCGATCCGGGCAAACCCGCCTGCTGCGGCCGCTGGCGGCGTGGGGGTCGCGGTCGGCGTGGGGGTTGCAGTCGGCGTGGGGGTCGCGGTCGGCGTGGGGGTGGGGGTCGGCGTGGGGGTTGCAGTTGGCGTGGGGGTGGGGGTTGCCGGACTATCCGTCTGGAACCGTAGCCAGTTGACGTTGACGAACGGGTTCGCGTCGCCGGCGCTAAACGTGAGAGTGATCTTGTTGGTGCCAGTCAGCGGTGAAGTCAGCGGTACGCGCACGGTCTTGTAGTCCTGCCAGGATGCTGTCTTGGGCACCACCAGCGAGCCGATAACTTTGCCGTCGGCGCCCCCACTTCGAACCTCGATCTTTCCATTGGCCGAGTTCACGGCCGACGAGACTCGCAAGTCAACGCTGTTCGCCTTGGCAGTGCCGAAGCCCACACCGTCGTACGAAACGCGCGAATCGCGCCGGAGCAGCGCCAGACCTTTGTTGCCGGGATCAGTGCTGTCGCCGGATGGCTGCACGAGTACCGAACCGCTCGCGGAGGAGTATTCCTCAGCTTCAATCCGGTCAAACCCGGGCTGTGACGCCGTCATGGTGAACTCGGCAGTGTTGGCACTCGGGGCTACTGCTGCGGCAGGTGCAGCCAGTCCGGCTGCAGGTAGTGCTACTCCTATGCCGGTGGCGATCAGTACTGACGCGAACGACTTTCGCATGGGTGTTCCTCCGCA
>JAGNDY010000045.1 GCA_018003655.1 Candidatus Nanopelagicales bacterium | reverse complement strand
GAGAAGAAGCTCAACCGAATGGACGGCGTCACGGCGACCGTCAACTACGCAACCGAGAAGGCCAAGGTCGAGTTCGACGACGGCGTCGCTCCCGATGCGCTGATCAAGACCGTCGAAGCCACCGGATACACGGCCAGCGTCGCGCGGTCGCCGGATGCCGAAATCGCGCCGGACGACGCCGATGGTGAGTCGGCTAAGGGCGACGAAGTAGCAAGCCTGCGGCAACGACTGTTGATCTCGCTGGTCTTGGCAACTCCGGTCGTCTTGATGGCGATGGTCCCGCCGCTACAGTTCGACAATTGGCAGTGGCTGTCCCTGACGTTGGCGTCACCGGTGGTGGTCTGGGGCGCCTGGCCGTTCCATCAGGCCACCTGGGCCAACCTCAAACATGGGGTCGCCACCATGGACACGCTCATCTCGGTGGGGGTGGGAGCCGCTTACCTGTGGTCGTTATGGGCGCTCTTCTTTGGCGGGGCCGGTATGAACGGCATGAAGATGGAGTTCTCGTTCCTGCCCGCACAATCGGGTTCGGGCAACGAGATCTACCTTGAGGTCGCCTCCGCGGTGACGGTATTCATCTTGGCCGGTCGGTACTTCGAGGCGCGGGCCAAGAAGCGTTCCGGTGCCGCTTTGGCTGCACTCCTGTCCATGGGCGCCAAGGATGTCTCAGTGGTGCACACAACGGCCGACGGTGACTACGAGGTGCGGGTTCCGATCTCTGAACTCCACGTGGGAGACCGATTCGCAGTTCGACCTGGCGAGAAGATCGCCACCGACGCGGTCGTGCTTGACGGCAGATCCGCGATCGATTCCTCGATGCTCACCGGAGAACCCGTACCGGTCGATGTCGGTCCCGGCGAGTCCGTCGTCGGCGCGACCGTCAACACGTCAGGTCGACTGATTCTGCAGGCCAGGCGGGTGGGATCGGACACGCAGCTTGCCCAGATGGCAAAGATGGTCGAAGACGCTCAGAACGGGAAGGCCGACGTTCAGCGCCTGGCCGATCGTGTGTCGGGCATCTTTGTGCCAATCGTGATCGGACTCGCGATCGTCGTACTCTTCGGCTGGCTGCTCACGGGCCACCCTTTCCAAACCGCCATGACTGCAGCAGTTGCCGTATTGATCATCGCGTGCCCCTGCGCACTGGGGCTCGCGACGCCAACGGCCCTGCTGGTCGGAACGGGCCGCGGCGCGCAACTCGGAATTCTCATCAAAGGCCCGCAGGTTCTGGAATCAACCAGGAAGGTTGACACGATCGTGCTGGATAAGACCGGCACCGTGACCAAGGGACACATGGCCCTGGTTGACGTCATTTCGGCGCCCGAAACTTCGGTTCCAGACCTGCTCGCATTCGCGGGCGGACTGGAGGCCGCCTCGGAGCACCCGATCGCACAGGCAATCGCCGAGGGTGCCCGGGATCGGCTGGATGCTGAACTCCGGAGGGTTGACGACTTCACCAACACTGAGGGCTTGGGTGTCCAAGGAGTCATCGACGGCCATGCTGTGGTTGCCGGACGGCAATCGTGGCTCGCCGATCAATGGTCGCTCGGCGCGGATGCGACAACTTCCCAGGCTGCCCACGCCGCCGAAGCGGATGGCAACACCGTGGTGTTCGTGGGCTGGGACGGCCACCTGCGGGGTGCGCTCGTTGTAGCTGACACGATCAAGGACACCTCGGTCGAGGCGATTGAGCAGCTGCGAGAACTTGGCCTGTCCCCCGTGCTGCTGACCGGCGACAATCACGCCGCCGCCAGTAGCGTCGCTGAATCGGTGGGAATCGACGAGGTCGTGGCCGGGATCCTGCCAGCCGGCAAAGTCAACGTCATCAAGGATCTGCAGGCTCGGGGACGCGTCGTGGCCATGGTTGGCGATGGTGTCAACGACGCACCAGCCCTGGCCCAGGCTGATCTTGGTCTAGCCATGGGTACCGGCACCGACGCCGCGATCGAGGCTGCGGACATCACCTTGGTTCGCGGTGACCTTCGATCCGCTGCCGATGCGATCCGACTGTCGCGAGCGACGCTGCGCACGATCAAGGGGAATCTGTTCTGGGCCTTCGCTTACAACGTGGCTGCTATCCCCTTGGCGGCGTTCGGACTGTTGAATCCAATGATTGCCGGAGCCGCGATGGCGTTCAGTTCGGTATTCGTCGTGTCGAACAGCTTGCGACTTCGTCGCTTCAAGCCCCTGTCGACACGTTAATCACCGCGGCCACGGCACGTTGCTTGCCAAGCCGGGCTTACTCATCCGTGAGCGGGAATACTTCGCTCTTCCAACCGGTTCAGATAAGTAGTTCAATAGTCAACTACTAACGAGCATTCTGCGCGAGGAGCACCCGATGCCAGCGATCACCGTCGAGAACATCCTGAACCTGCCACGGGTTCCGACTCCTGACCTGATCACGGGCAGCCGTCCCGTCCTGTCTGTCTCGACAGCACCCAAGGGCTACGAGGGCGAGGGATTCCCTGTCCGGCGCGCATTCGCGGGGGTTGATCTGAAGCATCTTGATCCGTTCATCCACATGGACCAGATGGGCGAGGTGGAGTATGCCCCCGGCGAACCGAAAGGTACCCCTTGGCATCCCCACCGCGGCTTCGAGACAGTCACGTACATGATCGACGGACAGATGGAGCACTCCGACTCCAACGGCGGTGGTGGACTCATCACCAACGGTGATACCCAGTGGATGACTGCCGGTGCCGGGATCCTGCACATCGAGACTCCACCGGAACACTTGGTTGCCTCCGGCGGGCTCTTCCACGGCGTTCAGTTGTGGGTCAACCTCCCGCGCACGCTCAAGTTCGCCGAGCCCCGCTACCAAGACATCCGGGCCACTCAGGTCGCCTTGTTGAGGTCAGGTGACGGCGGTGCACTCGTGCGCGTCATTGCCGGAAGCCTCGGTGGACACGAGGGACCGGGTTCGACCCACACACCGATCACGCTGGTTCACGCGACCATCGCGCCCGGCGCATCGCTGACCCTGCCTTGGCGGCAAGATTTCAACGCGCTCGCGTACGCCCTCGGCGGCACCGGGACTGTGGGCACCCAAGCCCGTCCATTCCAGGCCGGGCAATTAGCGGTCTTCGGCAAGGGCGAGTCCCTGACTCTGGTTGCCGACGAGAGCCAAGATTCGCGAAACACCGCGCTGGAAGTGTTCATCCTGGGTGGACAGCCAATTCGGGAACCAGTGGCCATGTACGGGCCGTTTGTCATGAACACCAAGCAAGAACTGATGGATGCGTTTGACGACTACCAGGCAGGCCGGTTGGGTCAGATCCCTGCGGCGCACGCGGACGTTCGCGGTTCGACCGACGGATCGTGACGGGCAACCTCGGAACCTATCGCCAGTTGCTAGTCCACTCCTTGCCGTTCCACCACATCTCCGACGTCGTGCCGGGAAGGTAGGGGTTGGGATACCAGCCAGGCGGTGGTGAATGTCCAGGTGGCGGCGCTGGCGCGGCTGCGCTGACCTGAGATGGCGTCACTCGCGGCTCGGCGGAATGCTGGGACCGCACGTCGGTTGCCGCCGGAACCGGTTGGGCGGACGGCGCGACCTTGCGCCGTCGGCCGCGAACGATCAAAACGATTCCAACGGCAAACAGGATGCCGCCGATGCCGGACATGACTGTCAGCCACGGCGTGACAGCCGTGATGGTGACGTAGGGGTTGCCGACAGCGACCACCGCGTTAGCCCCCTGCGAGTTGAGTTGATAGCTGCCTGCTTGGTTGACCTCGAAACTGGCCACGGCGTTGTAGAGCTTCAAGTCCAGCGGGGTGGCTGTGGCGTTGGATGAATCGCAGTACATGCACGTCAATGGCAGGGTGGTGCCTTGGGGACCAAAGACCGAGAAATCATCGACGGTCATCGTTCGCTGCTCGGCGACTTGGCTAGGGGTAACTGCATTCGAGCCACTCTGCGGGACCTGCTCAAAGAGCATCCACGTCCCCGGCTCCAGTTGCACGTCGGTCTTGCCAGGCGACTGCCAGGTGGCGACGCTGTCAAAGCTTGTCAACGCGACCAGACCCGCGCCAGTCCACAAAAGCACCGCTGCCACGACCGCGACTATCCCCGCCACCAACGACCGGGTCATGATGGATGTGGGCCCGATGTCTCCATCGCCCGCAGGGTTGCGATGCGATCTGCCAGCGGGGGGTGGGTATCGAACAGGCTCTTGTCCTTGCCATCGAGTGGCGATTCGATCCACACGTGCGCGACGGCTGTCGATTTCGCTTCGACGACAGTGCCGTCGGCAGCAAGTAACTCCAACGCCCTACGCAGCCCGGCGGGGTTACGCGTGAACTGCACGGCGGTCGCGTCAGCCAACGACTCGCGCTTGCGGGAGATCGCCGATCGCATCAACACAGCCGCGATGGGGGCAAGCAGTAACACTACGAGGCCAACGATCACGGCGATCGGGTTGCTCGACGAGTCGCGGCGACTAAAGAACGACATTCGGATTCCGATGTCCGCGATGATCGCCAGCAGTCCCGCAGTCGTGGCAGCCACGGCCATGACCAAGGTGTCGCGGTTGCCGACATGGGCCATCTCGTGGGCGGTGACACCTTGGAGTTGCTCGCGATCCATCGCCTCCAGGATTCCGGTCGTAAAGGCGATCACGGCATGGTCGGGATCGCGACCGGTGGCAAATGCGTTCGGAGCAGGGTCTTCCACAATTGCCACCGTCGGCATCGGCAGTCCCGCGGCAATTCGAACCTCGTCGACGACGTTGAACAGCTGCGGTGCGGTTGCGTGATCGATGACTCGAGCATGGGTCATCGCCAGAACAAGCTTGTCGCTGTTCCAGTAGCTACCCCACACGCCGACCAAGGCGATCGTCACCGCGATCGGAACGATCCACACCGACCCGCCGTATCCGACGAGGTTCGCGACCGCCCAGATTGCGGCAACCACGAAGAGGAACATGCAGAAGAGCAGCAGAAAGGTCTTGCGCTTGTTCTTTGACTGCTCCGCGCGGAAGGAAACGCTCATCGCTCATTGAATCCAACGTCGGGCGCCACCCGCTGGGAAGCGTCCGGGACCTCATAGAACTCGCGCTTGGTCGCACCAGCCAGTCCGACAAACAACATTGACGGAAACGTCACGATCGCCGTGTTCAGACTGCGCACGGTGTCGTTGTAGTACTGGCGTGAGAAGGCGATCTTGTTCTCCGTGGTGGTGAGTTCCTCCTGCAATTGCAGGAAGTTGGTGGACGCTTTGAGATCAGGATAGTTCTCCGCCACCAGCATCACTTGGCGCACCGCGCGAGTCAGCTGCTCGTCAGCGGCGGCGGTCTCCCCGACACTGTGAGCCGAGGTCACGGCGGCGCGGGCGTTGGTTACCGATTCGAAGACGGAACGCTCGTGTTCGGCATACCCCTTGACCGTGTTGACCAGATTGGGGATCAGATCCGATCGCCGTGACAGTTGGACCTCGATTTGGGCATATCCCTCGTTCGCATCGATGGACAAACGACGCAACTTGTTGAACTGCAGGAATCCGAACCCCAAGATTGCAAGCACGATGACAACGATGACGATGGCGGTGAGCACGTACCGACCCTGCCTCATTGCTCCCCGGTAGACAAGTCACCACTCACTGCTGCAGTCGGTGTAGCCGCACGAGCGACCGAGCCGCCACGTTGCATGGCCAGGTCACAAGGTGGAACCTGTGCTCATGCATGTTGGCGTTCCGGCTGAGATCAAGGACCACGAGACGCGTACTGCCGTTACCCCTTCGCTTGCGGCAGCCCTGGTGCGGCGTGGCCACGAAGTGCTCGTCCAGGAGGGCGTCGGGCTCAATTCCGGACTCTCCGACGCGCAGTATGCCGATGCGGGTGCGCGCTTAGTGGCCGATGCCGACACCGTTTGGTCAGCGGCGGACCTAATCGTCAAGGTCAAAGAACCCATCGAGGCTGAGTACGCCAGGTTCCGACCAGACCAGGTGATCTTCTCCTACCTCCACCTAGCCGCCGCCCGCGAATGCCAGCAGGCGCTCGTCGATGCCGGATGCACCGGGATCGCGTTCGAGACCGTTCAACTCGCGGATGGTTCCCTGCCGCTACTGGCACCGATGTCAGAGATCGCTGGTCGGCTCGCGGTTCAGTTTGGCGCCGACTACCTGACCGCACCGATGGGTGGCCGGGGATTGTTGCTCGGCGGTATCGCCGGAGTCGCGCCAGCCAACGTTGTTGTCATCGGCGCAGGTGCCGCAGGTATGCACGCCACCTCCGTCGCCGTGGGTCTGCGGGGGCTGGTCACAGTGGTTGACCTAAGCCTGGACCGCCTTCGATCGGTGAACGATCATTACTCAGGTCGGGTGCTGACGGTCGCCGGGACCGATCATTTGGAGGTCGAGGATTCCATCGCCGAGGCCGACCTCGTGGTGTGTGCCGCCCTCGTCCCAGGCGCTCGGGCCCCCATCATCGTGACCGAAGAGATGCTGGATCGAATGCCCCGCGGGGCCGTGGTGGTGGATGTCGCCATCGATCAAGGCGGGAACTGCGCAGTGTCGCGGCCGACGACCCACGCAGAGCCGACCTTCACCTCGCACGGGGTGTTGGTTTCCTGCATCACGAACCTGCCGGCCGCCGTTCCGCGGACCGCTACCTTCGCCCTGAGCACGGCCATCGCGCCTTACGTACTAAAGCTCGCCGACCTCGGCTGGAAAGCGGCAGTAGCCCAAGATCCAGCGCTTGCTGGCGGAGTCAATGTGTCGGGCGGCAAGGTCGTTCATCCCGCACTACTGCAGGACTGACCGTGGCGGTTCGGCGAGGCGATCACGCGCACGCGCACGCGATCAGGCTGACAGGTTTCCGCGAAGCACGCTGACCGCCGAGTGGCCCGGCACCCCGTCGAACGGTTCATCGGAGATGTCAACGGTCGTGTACTCGGTGAGCGACAGTCCTTCCGGAAGCGGAAAGGACGCCTCGGTTTGGTTTGCGTTGAAAGACCCGACCGCAACGAGCCCTGAGGTCGCGGGATTCATCATCCACACTTCGAAGAATCCAGATGGGGCAGGCAACTGCGCAGCCGACACCTGCAACACGTACTGATCGCCAGCTCGCTCCAGTCGGGCCTTGCCCGTTGTCTGCTGATCAGCACCGTCCGGCAAAGGCGCGAGGGCCCCGCTGGCCAGCACGGCTGGCGCCTGTTTCGCGTCGTTCTGGGCAACTACTCCGGCGATGACTGATCCGCCGAGCAGCGCTCCCACGGCGGCGGCAGCAACCAGCGGCAGCCACTTGCTGCGCTTGCCGCGCTTGCCGCGCTCGCCGCGCTTACTGAAATCCTCGATCGAGGTCGGTTCATCGGCTGTCACGCCGACGGCCGAGGTTCCCGGGTCAGGGTCGGAGCCACTCGCGGTTTTCGTGCCGGATTCTGTGTCAACGATGTCCTCCGTCGGCTTGGCCGACACTTGAGCCTGAATGTTGTCCCAGACCGAAGCTGGTGGCTCAACCGGCTGGTCCTCGACGGTGATGCTTCGGCCGACGGTGGCAACGCGAGCGAAGCTGGCGACTTCTGCCTGGCACTGAGCGCAGGAACGAAGGTGCTCAGCATCTTGTTCACTGGCGGGCACCTCTCCGATTCCGACGAGCGCCAGCGTCGTGGGGTCACAGTGCTGCATGGGTCACCTCCAGTCGGTTGCGCATTCGCAGCAATGAACGTCGAATATGGCTCTTGACCGTTCCGAGCGGCAGCCGAAGTTCCTCTGCGACTTGTTGATGTGTCATGTCTGAGTAGAACGCCAACCGAATGATCGCATCTGCCGGGTTCCCGAGCGCAGAAATTTCGGCCGCGAGCACGACTCGGTCGATCGTCGCGGTCGGATCGCCGACGTCACTCGGTGCCGGCGACACGGCTTCCGGGACCGCCTCGACTGGCGTTTCGGGTCGCCGTCCACTGGCTCGGTAGTGGTCGACGATCCGACGTTTGGCGATCGCGACCAGCCATGACGGAACCTCGCCAACGGTGTGGTTGAAGTTGGCTCGGCCGCGCCATGCGGACACGAAGACGGCCTGGGTGATGTCGGCGGCATCCTCCCGGTTGCCAACTGACCGCAATGCGATCGTGTAGATGAGTGTGGACCAACGCTCATAGGCCTGCGCCAAAGCGGCTTCATCACCGTTGGCAAGGCGCTGCCCGAGGGCAGCGGGCTCAAGGTCACTCATTGATTGAGTGTCACATGAGCCCGCTACCCCCGGGAAGGCCCGTAGCGCTGGTCTCACCGGTTGCGGCTTACTTCACTGTCGGTGGTAGGTCGACTGGACGCAGCACTCTGTCGATCCCGTGTGCCAGTTGCGGGTTGCCCTTGTTGATATTGGTCAGCTTGAGAATGACTCGGGCATTCCGCGAGTTGGTGTCCTTGTCGCGCAAAATGATGGCCGGCCGCTTGGTCACCTTCACCTTGATTGACGGACCCGCCGCGGTCGCTAGCTTCGCCCCATTGGCGTTGAGTGCGGCCTTCGCGTTGATCTTTGGTCCCACCACCACGTGGTAGAGCAGGACAGTCTCGACAGTGTCGACGCCCAGGCCCGCAACTACTTTGAAGGCCCGCTTCTCACTCGTGATGTGCTTACCACTGAGATCTGACGCCAACACCATGAATGCCTTGTCCGTGGGCACGAACGCGGTCAGCTTGGTCGTCGGGTTGGTGAGTGCGCCGACGGCGGAGCCCGGTTTGGCCTTCAGAACCGTGAGGACTGCCTCAGTCGCAACATCGAAGTCCCCGGAGTTGCGGTCAAACTTGTTCCCATCGCTGGTCAACACGGTTGCCAAGCTCTTTGGCGCCGCTGCAGCGGGGGTGACCGTTGCGGCTAGTCCGACTGACGCGAGCGCCGCCCCGGCGGTTGTTACGGCCAAGGCTCGACGGGTGTGCTGTGACTTCATTTCGATCTCCCTGTTTGGAGTCCCCGATCGGGACGTTCAACAGGTAATCGCCAGCCAACCCTGGTGTGGATGCAGTTGCCGGGAAATTTCTTCCTCCCGGCAACTGCATCGTCGCTCTGGATGGAAGCGGAACCTACGACGTTGGGCAGCCGCCGAGGCTGTACTCGTACGACTCGCCATTGATATCGATCATCACCCGGTTGTTGGCGCTGGCCGGCACGTGAATCTTCGACAACGGCTCGTCCTTCATGTGACCCTCGATGCAATAACTCGAACCGGCATTCAGCGGCACCGCGTCAACGACCACATCACCTGACGGGACGAAGTTGAAACTGGACAGCGCTTGGGTAGTCAGGCCCTCGAAGCTGCCATTGTTGGCGGCCGCATACTGCTCCGCCGCGACAGTCGCCGGTCGTAATTGCTTAGCGACCGTCACTTGGTTGCTGGCTGTGTTGACGAAGAAAGCGCCACTAACAAGCACCACGATCAGAATCACGATCGAGATGATCGATCCGACGATGCCGGTGATGATGCCCCACGTCGCCATGGTCGGGCTCTGGCCCAGTTCTTTGGAGCGCTTGCGGCCCATGATGCCGGTGATGATCGCCGCGATGCCCGAAATGAAGCCAAGGCAGAAGATCGACAGGATTCCAAGTACCAACGAGATGACGGGCAAGTTCGTCTTCTGCGGTTGAGCACCGGGCATGGGCGGCTGGCCTGCCGGCGGAACCGGCGGGGGTGGCGGCGCGCCTCCGCCGGCAGGCGGGGGAACCGGCGGCTGGGCAGGAGGCGGGGGAGGTTGCACCGGCGGTACCGACGGTGGAACTTGGGGACCGTCCTCGGGGGTGCTCATGACAGCTTCCTTTCAGTAGGTCTCACTGTTTCAGCAACGCTCACTGTGCGGTGCCACAACCAAAGAACAGGCACCTCTACCTGGAACGCTAGTGGTGCGCGCAATCGATTGCCAGGAACTCGCCTCAAATGTGCGACGAAAGTAGGCATGTATCCATCTGCTCTCCTCGTACGTCTATGTAGTGCAAGCACCACAACGAGGAATTCTTGGAGGAACGTCATGCTTACCAATGAAGGCACTGTGGATCGGGCCGCCCGGGCAGTTGCAGGCGTGGTGGCCGTTGTTGTAGCACTGCTGATCGGCATCGGGTCCGTCCTCGGCATCGTGCTGGGGATTGTCGGCGTAGTCCTACTCGTTACGGGGGCGGTTGGTTTCTGCCCTATCTACCGGGTGTTTGGACTCTCGACCTGCCCGGTCAAGCAGCACTAACGTTGGCCGCATGGATCGCGACCAGCTGGCACAGGAACTGCCGGACCAGGCCGACGGTCTACTCCGGTTCACCCGCACTCTGACTCGCGATCCGCAGCAGGCCCAGGACCTCGCGCAGGAGACGATGACCCGCGCGTTGGAGCATTCCGCGAGCTTCCATGGCGACTCTGGACTTTCGACCTGGCTGCACCGAATCGCCCACAACCTCGCAGTTGACCAATCTCGTCGCAAGCGAGAGGTGCCAGTCGACGAGTTGGCTGAATCGGTCGAGGCACTCTGGCGCAACGAGGCGTACACGGTCGACGCGCAGACAGTTGTGAGCCGGGCCCAGCAGCGAAGGAAGTTAGACGAGGCGCTGCACCGATTGCCAGTGATCTACCGCGCCGCGGTGGTCCTGCACGATGCGGAAGGGATGACGATGAAGCAGATCGCTGACATCCAGAACATCGGCCTGTCGGCAGCCAAACAACGCTTGCGACGCGGCCGGATGATGCTGGTCAGCGAGCTCTCCGACGACGCATCGCTGCCGGTGGGAGCACCCGTGCAAGTCCTTGATTGCTGGCAAGCGCGCAGCCGTGTCAGCGATTACATGAACGGCTCACTTGCCGACACCGAACGTGCCTCAGTCGAGGCGCACCTGGAAATCTGTCCGACCTGCCCGCCGCTCTACCATGCACTCGTCGGCGTCCGAACGGCGCTGCGGGAGACCTGAGAATTGAACGTCATGACGTTTAGTTGATACCCCTAGGGGTATACTGAGGTTGATGCAGTCCACCGAAGGAGAAGCCATGGAGACCACCGAAGCCACTGTCACCTCAATGCCGCGGATCGGCGACCAAGCACCGGCCTTCACCGCCAGCACGACCCAGGGCGAGGTCGACTTCCCCGGCGATTTTGCCGGCGATTGGGTCATCCTCTTCAGCCACCCGGCCGACTTCACGCCGGTTTGCACGACTGAGTTCATGACATTCGCCTCGCTTCAGGACAAGTTCGCCAAGGCGAACACCAAGCTGGTTGGCCTATCGATCGATGGCCTCTACAGCCACATTGCCTGGCTGCGCACCATCAGGGAGAAGATCTCCTTCAACGGGATGAGTGACGTTGAGGTGACGTTCCCCCTCATTGAAGACATCTCCATGAACGTCGCCAAGAAGTACGGGATGATCCAGCCCGGTGAGAGCACGACCCAGGCCGTGCGCGCGGTCTTCGTGATCGATCCAACAGGCAAGATTCGGACCATCATCTACTACCCGCTGAGCCTCGGGCGCAACTTCGATGAGCTATACCGCGTTGTGGTGGCACTACAGACGGCCGATGAGTTTGGGGTTGCGACTCCTGCTGACTGGCGTCCTGGCGACCGAGTCATTGTTCCCACTGCCGGCTCGTGCGGGGTTGCGGCAGATCGAGTTGCTGGCGCTGAAGAAGGTGTCGAGTGCGAGGACTGGTTCTTCTGCACCAAGGAACTCTCCGAGCAGACCGTGCTCGATCGGGTCCTTGCCAAGTAGCGACTAAGGATGTTCGATCCGGCGGGGCAGGCGAATCTTCGCCCGTCCCGCCGCTCGTACTCTCGCTGCGATCAGTTCGGTCGATGAGGGCGAACCGTCCGGCTCGTGCTTGGACTCCTCGACCGGTTCTTCGGTGAGTAGCTCCTCCAAGTGGATGACGTTCGCGCGCAAGTCGATCGTTTTCTGCAGGTGTGTGCCGTCGTTTGCGCTGGATTGACTCAGGTCGATTCCGGCGTATTGAGCACATGCCGAGGCGGCTGCGGCCAACTGCTCACACAGCCAGGTGAAACCGACCGCGTGGTACTGCCAGGTAGCCTCCAACTCGACGATGTCACGCCTGGCCGGAGTATCGAGTCGGCGCAGTTCGGCCAGGCAGTGCATGTAGCGCAACTGGAGTTCAGCATCGGCGACCTCCCGGACAATCGGGGTCGCGCAGGCAATCCGGATAGCCCCATCGATCAATTCGGACCTATTGACGAACAGGTGCTCTTCGGACAATTCCACCGCGAGTTGCGAGCAGCGCCAGATTCCGAGCAACGTCACCGCGACAACCGCGACCACCGGCCCGACGACCACCCCGAGCAAGTACCAGGGACTGACAAAGAACGATGCGAAGATTCCCATCACCACAAGCCAGAGGCCAGGCAGGGCAACCGAAAGCACACTGGGATCTCGCAGGGTCGGCACCTGGTCACGGATACCTTGATCTTCCGGTACCGCACCAAAGGGGTAGCGCCGAGCAGCCGTGACCGTGCCGTGCGCACCGATCAACCAGCCGCTGTGTGACATGACCCTGAACCTCTCAACCGCGACGGCCGCAGCCACCTCGATATTGGGCACCCGCGCAAGATCGGCGGGCTTGGACGAAACCCTAATCGGCAGCGTCCACCCTCACCGGGATCCCGGCACGCAGACACGCGGCGAATGTGGAAATTCGCTGGCGCCAGCGCAGATGGCCCGACACGCGAATGGTGGACCTCGTCGCCATGGTGACGGCAGCCTAGGCTCGTGACCATGAACCCGATGGATGACTCAGTCAAGCGACACAAGTTCGAACTCAGCGAAGACGAGATGCCGACCAACTGGTACAACATCGTCGCTGACTTGCCAACACCTCCGCCCCCGCCGCTGCACCCCGGGACGCACGAGCCGGTCGGACCAGCAGACCTCGCTCCCCTCTTTCCGATGGCATTGATCGAGCAAGAGGTTTCGACGCAGCGCTACATCGAGATTCCCGGCGGAGTACTGGACGTCTACCGACAGTGGCGACCAAGCCCGCTGTTCCGCGCACACCGGTTGGAGAAGGCGCTCGATACCCCGGCTCGGATCTACTACAAGTACGAAGGCGTCTCACCGGCCGGTTCGCACAAGCCGAATACCGCCGTCCCGCAGGCGTACTACAACGCCGCCGAGGGTGTCCGCAAGCTGACTACTGAGACCGGCGCTGGCCAGTGGGGCACTGCACTGGCATTTGCTTGCGCACTCTTCGACATGGAGTGCGAGATCTGGCAGGTCGGTGCCTCCTACGATTCCAAGCCCTACCGCCGACTGATGATTGAGGCGTTCGGCGGAGTGGTCCACCGCTCCCCCAGCGACCTGACGGAAGTGGGTCGCGCGCTCGGGGCAAATCCGGCCAATCAATCTGGATCGCTCGGGATCGCCATCTCCGAGGCAGTCGAGGTTGCGGCCCAGGACCCGACCGTCCGGTACGCGCTGGGGTCGGTCCTCAACCACGTCCTGCTGCACCAGACGATCATTGGTGAAGAAGCGATCCTGCAACTGGCCAAGGCTGGCGATACCCCCACCTTGATTGTGGGCTGTACCGGAGGTGGATCGAACTTCGCCGGTTTGAGCTTCCCGTTCCTGCGGGAGAAATTGGCGGGCAAGATCAGCCCACGGATTCTTGCTGCCGAGCCGGCCAGTTGTCCATCGCTTACCCGCGGTGTGTACGCCTACGACTTCGGCGACACCGCCGGAATGACTCCGCTGATGAAGATGCACACCCTGGGTCATGACTTCATTCCCGATCCGATCCACGCTGGCGGGCTGCGCTATCACGGCATGGCACCGCTGATCTCGCACGTCTACGAAGAGGGTCTGATGGATGCCGAGGCAGTCCCGCAGACCGAGTGCTTCGCCGCTGCGGTCCAATTCGCCAGAACCGAGGGGATAGTTGCGGCTCCGGAGCCGACCCACGCGTTGGCGCTGGCAGTTAGGGAAGCCAAGCGCGCCAGGGAAACCGGCGAGGAGACGGTGATTCTGACTGCCCTGTGCGGTCACGGACACTTCGATTTGCCCGCATACGACTCCTACCTCACTGGGCAGATGCAGGACGAGGCAGTTTCCGATGCGCGGTTTGCCGCTGCGTTGGAGACCATCCCCGCGATCTGAAGCGTGCCCGGAACTGCCCAGCAGCGGCGTTGTCGACCACCTGTGGCGACCCCGCCGCTGCTCAGGACAAGATGTGCCCGTGCCGAAAACGATTACGATCCAGCAGCTTCAGTCCATCCTGAGTCGCCTGCCCGATAACCCGCGCATCGTGGTGTCCGGCAACGTCGCCACTCCCATGGAGATCATCGAGATCGTCGATCAGACGCTGGAGCGAGTCACTCTCAATCTGCTCAACGCGATCGCACCACTGCCGCAACGCGACGGCGTCACCCTCGAGACCATCTTTGTCGGACCAGGAATGCGCGGGGCGCCGAACCTTCGGTACGTGCCGTGCCGACTGTCGATGCAACCAGTGCTGCTGCGTCATGCCATGCGACCCGATGCCGTGATCCTCCACACCTCCCCTCCCCGGGACGGCGCCGTCAGCCTCGGTATCGAGGTCAACGTGCTGCCGGCCGCAATCGACGCGGCCCGTTCGCACGGCGGCATCGTGGTCGCCGTGGTCAATCCCCATATGCCTCGGACTTTGGGTGACGCTTTGGTCGACCTCAGCGACATCGACTACCTTATCGAGGTCGAAGAACGGATCATGGCGATTGCTCCGACGGCGCCGGATGACACCTCGCTGCGCATTGGGGAACTCGTCGGCGCGCATGTCCACAACGGTGCGACCATGCAGCTTGGCATCGGCGCGGTTCCCGATGCGGTCTTGAATTCGGTGACGTCCTTCCGCGACCTTCGCATCTGGTCAGAGACGATCAGCGACGGAGTGCTTGAACTTGAACGTACAGGGGCGCTCGACCCTGACGTTCCGGTGCGAACCAGCTTCATGATCGGCTCGGACGATCTTTACGCATGGGCTGACGGAAATCCCCGGATCTCGATGCTGCGCACCGAACGGTGCAACGACCCCGCCTTGATCGCCAAGAATCACGCAATGATGAGCGTCAACGGCGCACTGCAGGTCGACCTCTACGGCCAGGCAAACGCTAGCCGGGTGAAAGGTGCCATCTACTCCGGCTTCGGCGGTTCCACCGACTTCATCATTGGCTCGCTGCACGCTTCGGGTGGGAAGTCGTTCATCGCGCTGCCATCGTGGCATCCGAAAGCAAACAGATCCTCGATCGTCGGAATGCTCGACGGACCAGCCACCAGCTTTCAACAAAGCGGAATCGTGACCGAGCAGGGGGTTGCGTGGCTGATCGGGGCATCGGAACGCGAACAGGCCGAGCACCTGATCAACCGGGCCGCGCACCCTTCGGCCCGAGACGGTTTGCGCCAGGCCGCTGCCGCGTTGGAGCTGACCTAACAGTGGGTCTCGACACCCGACCCAGCAAGTCGCCGCGTTACGCAATGACGGGCTCCGGGCACTACGCGACCGTCGTCGCAATCTTCTGCGGTTTGCTGCTCATCTCCAACATCGGTGCCACCAAACTGATCGAGTTCGGGCCCATCATCACCGACGGCGGTGCGTTCCTGTTCCCGCTCGTCTACATCACTGGCGATGTACTCAGCGAGGTATATGGCCTCAAAGCCGCCACCCGCGCGATCTACCTTGGTTTTGGCCTCGCGATGCTGGCCGCGTTCACCTTCTGGATTGTGCAGATCTCTCCGCCCGCACCCGGATACGAGAACCAGGAAGCCTTCGCTGCCGTCCTAGGATTCGTTCCCCGCATCGTGGTGGCGAGTCTGGCCGGGTACCTAGTCGGCCAGTTCCTCAACGCGTACGTGCTCGTCAAAATCAAGGAGCGCACACAGGAGAAGAAGCTGTGGATGCGGCTCATTGGCTCGACGTTGGTTGGGGAAGCTGCCGATACCGTCGTCTTCTGCACGATCGCCTTCTACGGCATCATCACCGGCGGTGACTTCCTCAACTATGTGATCGTCGGCTACGTCTACAAGGTTGGCCTGGAGGTCGTTCTGCTGCCGATCACCTATCGTGTCATTGCCTTGGTCAAGCGCCACGAACCGACCTACGTGCTGCCAAACCCGCCAGCGGTCGAGGTTCGCTAGTCACCGGTAGTAGGAGCCCAAGAACTCCCGCTTTAGTTCGTCGAACGAACCGTCGGCGATGCTGTTCCTGATGCGATCAACCAGTCCGACAATGAAGTGCTCGTTGTGAATCGTGGCCAGTGTGGACGCGAGCATCTCTTTCGCTTTGAAGAGATGGTGGATGTAGGCGCGGGTGTAGTGGGCGCAGGTGTAGCAGGCGCAGTCGGATTCGATCGGCGAGAAGTCGGTTCGGTTGCTGCTCCTGGAGAGGTTCTGCCGACCCGTCTTTGTGTAGACCGCGCTGTTGCGCGCCACCCGTGACGCTGAAACGCAATCGAAGGTGTCTGCGCCGTTCTCGATTGCTGTGAACAAGTCGTCGGGCTCACCGATCCCGAGCAGGTGCCGAGGGCGATCCTCCGGAAGTTCCTCATTGACCCAGCGAATGATCTCTCCGAGCTGGCCCTTTTCCAGCGCACCCCCAATCCCGAAACCATCGAAACCGAGCACGGCCAACTCCCGAGCGGCTCGTCGGCGCAGGTCCTCGTACTGCGCGCCCTGCACCACGGCGAACAGCGCTTGGTACGGCCGATGATCGCGCTCTGCCGTCAGTCTTTCGTGTTCCACGATGCAGCGCTGGGCCCAGGCATGGGTTCTGGCCAGCGAGGTTTCCTGATAGGCACGGGTGTTCAGCAAGGTCGTGCATTCGTCAAAGGCAAAGATGACATCGGCACCGAGTTGGTGCTGGATCTGCATCGAGATCTCCGGCGTGAACCGATGCATCGAGCCGTCGAGGTGGGATTTGAACGTGACCCCGTCGTCGTCGACGTGGGCCAGCCGGGTCTTGCCAACGGCGATCACATCATCGGAGCGCACGGTGCTCGCATCCATCGCCAGCACTTTCTTGAAGCCAACACCGAGCGACATCACCTGGAAGCCACCACTGTCAGTGAAGGTGGGCCCGGGCCAATTCATGAACGTGCTCAGACCCCCGGCTGCATCGATGACAGCCGGTCCCGGTTGCAAATACAGATGGTAGGCATTTGCCAGGACCGCCTGCGCGCCGAGTTCACGCATCGACTCAGGCAAGACGGCCTTGACGGTGGCCTTGGTGCCGACCGGGATGAAGGCCGGCGTGGCGATGTCGCCATGGGGCGTGTGCAACGTGCCGGTGCGACCTAGCCGAGGCCGTCCGGCCCTATCCGAGATGCGACCTCCCACGGAGAAGTTGGTTAGCTTGCTCGCCACTCGTACCTCTCCGACAGTTGCATTGGGTCGGGAGCGAGGAAGGCTCCGACAGTTGCATTGGGTCGCCAGCGAGAATACGCACCTGCGTGGTGCGACGCAGTCGTGGACTCGCCCCGCTCAGGT
>JAGNDY010000044.1 GCA_018003655.1 Candidatus Nanopelagicales bacterium | reverse complement strand
CCTGGTTGGTGGTGGCGCTGTGTACGCCTCCCGGCGCCGGGAGCGTTCTGCTCGCTAGCGACCAGCTGCATAGCACCGACGAAGCCCCCGAGCCGCGATCGTCCTCGACCTTGAACGGCCACGTGGCAAACCGGTCACAACCACCGTCGACCTCAGCGAACCCATGTCTTCCTCATACCTGCGGGTATGGGATCAGCCCCTAGCCACGCCGCAATCTAGTGAAAGTACGTGGTTGGGCTGCAGCGGGTAGCAATCGAGGTTACCGTCATGCCGGCACTGGAGGTAACAGCGTGAGTGGCCACTTTGGCACCGTTCCATACAAAGCAATGGTCAGCACGGCTGGCCTCATGAGGAACAGGGGAACTCAAATGAGTAAGCGACGACTTGTCGCGGGCGCCGGGATCGTCGCCTTCGGAGCACTCTCGCTCGTGGGGTGCGGTAGCAGCAGTAACAGCAAGGCGGATTCACCCGCTGCGGAAGCAAACCCGCCTGCGGACGCAAACCCGCCTGCCGACGCAAACCCGCCTGCGGACGCAAACCCGCCTGCCGAAGCAAACCCGCCTGCGGACGCAAACCCGCCTGCGGACGCAAACCCGCCTGCGGATGCAAACCCGCCTGCGGACGCAAACCCGCCTGCGGACGCAAACCCGCCTGCCGACGCAAACCCGCCTGCGGGTTCGGGGGGCGGTTCGGGGTCCGGCGGTGTCTATCCACCAACGACGGAGTCGGGCATCGCGTTGTCGACGACGACGCCGATCGCTGGTGAACCGTTCGAGGTGTCACTGCCCCCTAAGTCGTTCGGTAAGGATGCGGCCGTGAACACGACTGTCGATCCACAAGGCGACTCTGGTGCGGCTGATTATGCGGTCGACGGACCCGGTCGGGCGGACAGCACCGGCGCTATCGCCGAATCGATAACGATCAGAGCGCCAGGCGTGTACGACATACGGATGACTGGCAACCGCTTCTACCGCCTAAATGGGGTCGCCTACACTGCGCCCAGGTCAGGCACTGGCAGCGCCACTACCTTCTCAGCGGTGTCCTACCAACCTGCCGCCATGACAGCTAAGACCCACAGCGTGACTTACTCCACCACCGTCACGGTTGTGAGCAGCAGTAACGACCTCGCCAAGACCGGCGCGGACAACAACCTCACGATCGCAGCCATCGGCGGCGGACTGATCCTGGTTGGTGGGGGTGCGGTATACGCGACCCGGCGCCGCCGGGAACGTACTGCTCGCTAGCGACCAGTTACCTAGCTAACGATGAAGGCTCCGACTCCACTGCGGAGTTGGGGCCTTCATCGTTAGCGAACCCGGATGACACGGAGTGTGGCTGTTGGTGTGCTCCACGACCCTCGGTGCGCGAGCTGCTTGAACGATCGCCGATTACTATCTGCAACGGTCGTTGCGCTACGAATCGACGGGATGTTCTCGCTCGGCCCAGGGCTCTCGGATCAGCTTCACGGTGACGAACGCCATGCCGGCACCGGGCGGACTACCGTCGTACATCGCTGGTCGAGTTGACGATCGGGCAAAGACCGCCGCACCCGAATCCAGCCGAGTCCGGCTAGAACTGCTGCTACCAATGGATCCTTGGCCATCAGCGCTCACAGTCAACGGTCGGAAGACCGGTATTCCACTCGTGCGCGAAGTTGGCCGACCCGCGATCGTCCTCGACCTGGAACTGCCCCGTGGCAAACCGGTCACAACCACCGTCGACCTCAGCGAACCCATTTCCGCGTCATACCCGCGGGCCGTGGAGCAGCCGCTAGCCACCGCCCCAATGTAGTGAAATCACGTGGTCGCCTTGCGTTCGCTAGTGATCAACATGTACATTCAAGCCTGCAGTAGAGATAGCAGCGTGAGTGGCCACCTCTACAGTTGTCCCGTAAACAACGTAATGGTCAGCACCGCTGGCTTAATGAGAACAAGGGGAACTCAAATGAGCAAGCGATCGCTAATCATAGGGGCGGGAATGACAGCCGTCGGAGCACTGGCTCTGGCCGGGCCTGCGTCCGCGGCGGATTACCCACCGCCCCCGCAACCGATACCCACCCAAGCGCCAGCGGCGCCCACCGTCTACAACAACAATGACCTCGCCAAGACTGGCGCGGACAACACCATCACGATCGCAGCCGTCGGTGGCGGCCTGATCCTGGTAGGTGGCGCGGCCGTGTTCGCGACCCGGCGCCGGGAGCGTTCAGCTCGGTAGCAAACTGCTATTGCTTAACACGAAGGCCCCGACTCCGTACGGAGTCCGGGCCTTCGTGTTCTGGCCGAAACCCGCGAGCCAGTTAGCTAGTTGACCGTAACCGACCCGGGATCCGGGGTGGCCGACGCGCCGTTGGGGCTTTGCTCTTCGGCAGCCTGGCTGGGCGACTGACCGTTCGCTCGCGGTGCCTCCGAAACCGGCGGTGCCGCCGCCTTGGCGACCGTGATGGTTACCTGGCTTCCTTTCTTGGCCGAACTGTTACCCGTCGGCGACTGAGCCAGCACAGTTCCCGGCGACTCGGTCGACTCCTGGGTCTGCACATTGACCTGGAAACCGGCGTTGGCCAGCGTGCTGGTTGCCTGTGCTTGCGAGCTACCGACGACGTTAGGCACAGAGACATTGCCCGACGAGACCGTGATGCTCACCTTGGAACCCGCATCGACGGTCGTACCGGATGATGGCGACTGCGCGATGACCGTGCCCGCAGGTTGATCACTGTCCTTTTCACCGACGTTGCCCAAGGCAAGTTGCGCATCACCGAGAGCCACCGCAGCGTCGTCGGAACTCGCCATACCCACCAAGTTCGGGACTTGGACCTGAGCCTTGCCAGCTGAAACCGACAGATTGACCGCCTGGCCCTTGGCCAGCAGGCTTCCTGCGGCCGGGTCCTGGGCGATGACTTCACCCTTCTTGCGATCCGACGGCTGTGGCGTTTGGGTACCGAGTTTGAGTCCTTGACTCACCAGGGTCTTCTCGGCGACGGAGACTGTCTGTCCGGTAACCGTCGGCACGGTGACCTGTTCAGCAGTGGCGTTACCGAAGAGCACCTTGCCCAGGAAGAGCGCCAAGGCGGCGACTACCAGGATGAGGGCAGCAATACCGACCCACATCCAGGGGCTGCGTTTGTTGTCCTGGGATTCAACTGTTCGGACGGGCGCAGGCGTTGCGGCGAACCGTTGCGTCGTGTCTGCCGCAGCCGCGGCCGCGGCGGCACCGGGAACGACGGCCGGGATCGACGTGGTGACCGGTATTCCGGCGATGGCCCGCTCAACATCTGAGCGGAAGTCCGCGGCAGTCTGGTAGCGGTCGTCGGGGTCCTTCGCCAGGGCCTTCATGACGAGACCGTCGAGGGCGGGAGGTACGGCTGGGTCAATCTGCGACGGTGGAACCGGCTGTTCGCTCACGTGTTGGTAGGCGACCGAGACTGGCGAGTCGCCTTGGAAGGGCGGCCGACCAGTCAACAGTTCGTAAAGCACGCATCCGGTGGAGTACAGGTCAGACCGTGCGTCCACCACCTCGCCGCGCGCCTGCTCCGGCGACAGGTACTGGGCGGTGCCCATCACGGCGCTGGCGGCGGTCATGGTCGCGGAGGCGTCTGCCAGCGCGCGCGCAATGCCGAAGTCCATCACCTTGACGTCACCAGTGCGGGTCAGCATGACGTTGGCTGGCTTGATGTCGCGGTGGACGATGCCGTGGCGGTGTGAGTAGTCGAGCGCGGCGAGGGTCCCAGCGGTGATCTCCAGGGCGCGCTCTGGTAGCAGTCGACGACCGCTGGCCAGCAACTGGCGCAAGGTCTGTCCGTCCACGTGTTCCATGACGATGTAGGGGACGACGACTGTGCCGGTCTCGTCTTCTAGGACATCCTCGCCGGTGTCGTAAACCGCGACGATATTCGGATGATTCAAGGACGCTGCGGATTGCGCTTCCCGGCGGAATCGGGACTGGAATGCCGGATCTTTGGCCAGATCCGGGCGCAGAATCTTGACGGCAACCCGGCGGCCAAGTCGCAGATCCTTACCCTCGAGCACCTCAGCCATGCCGCCTCGGCCGAGGGCATCCCCCAGCTCGTAGCGGTCACCTAGTTGGCGAGTGTCGCTCACGGTTTCTCCTTCATTCGAAAACTCATTGTTCCCCAACCACGTCATTGCCCATTCAGGAGTGCCGCAATCACCGCACGGGCAATGGGTGCGGCCAGCTGGTTACCGCTGACTTCCGCCGCGCCCCCTGCATTCTCCACTGAGACCGCGACGGCGACGCGAGGTGCCTCCGCCGGCGCGACCGCCACGAACCAGGCGACCGCCGGTCGACCGGCGCCCGTCTCCGCCGTGCCGGTCTTGCCGCCCACACTGACCCCCGAGATGCGGGCGTTGGAACCGGTGCCGTTCTGGACGACATCGACCATCATGCCCAGCTCGGCGGCGGCATTTGACGCACTCATTGCCGTGGCGAATTTGGACGGCGAGGAGGTTTGGGTCACCTGTAGGTCCGGGCCGCGAATGTCGCGAACCAAATACGGATTCATCGTCACGCCCGAGTTGCCGATCGAGGCCCCGACCATCGCCATCTGCAGCGTGGAGGCGGTCACGTCGAACTGACCGATGGCACTCATGGCGGTCTGTGCCGCATCCAGGTCGCCCGGGTACCGGCTCGTCGCTGCGCGCATGGGCACGGAGAAGCTGTTGTTGAAGCCGAACTTCTCCGCCTGGGCCTTGATGGCGTCTTGTCCAAGCTGGTTGCCCAGCCAGGCAAACGCGCTGTTACAGGAGACGGCGAGGGCATTGGTCAAGGTCGTCTTGCCACCCGGTCCACACGCGGAGCCCTGCCAGTTGTTGAGCTTTGAGCTGCTACCCGGCAGTTGGTAGGACGCCGGGCCGGGCACGATCGACTCAGGTGTGTACTTGCCGGATTCCAACGCCGCAGCGGTGGTGACGAGTTTGAAGACGGACCCGGGCGGCGGGGTGGAGACCAGCGGCCGGTTGAGTAGTGGCTTGTTCGGGTCCGCTGTGTAGGCCTCGTAGGCCTTCTGGCTCGCGGCCAGATCGTGGGTGGCCAAGTTGTTCGGATTGAATGATGGCGTCGACGCGAGCGCCAGGATCGCACCGGTGGACGGCTCGATGGCGGTGACCGAGCCAACCTTGCTACCGAGACCGGAGTAGGCGGCGGCCTGCGCACCGGCGTCCAACGTCAACGTGACCGCGCCACCCTTGGCGGGTCGGCCGCTGAGCAGTTGCTGGATCCGGTCAACGAAGAACAGGTTGCTGGAACCCGAGAGGACCGGGTTCTCGGTCCGCTCGATCCCGGAAGCGCCGTAGAGGGCCGAATAGAAGCCGGTTGCCGGTGCGTATTGCGGCCCGTTCTTGTAGACGCGCAGGTACTTGTACTGATCGTCGGTGGGGATGCTGCGAGCGACCGGAGCACTCCCGACCAGAATCGGGCCCCGTTCGCGGTCGTACTCCTCGAGCACGCTGCGCTGGTTACCAGGCTTGTCTTTGATGTCATTGGCGAGGATGACCTGCTGGACATTGATGTTGACCATCAGCGCCAGCATCAGGACGCCGACCAGCAGTCCAACTCGGCGAATCGCTCTGTCCATCAGGCAGCCCTCACGGTTGCGAAGGTGCCGACCGGCTCGGGTCGTCGGGCACGGTCAGAGATACGGATCAGCAGCGCGACCATCATCCAGTTGGCAACGAGTGCCGACCCCCCGTAGCTAAGGAACGGGGTGGTCAGACCGGTCAGCGGAATCAGCCGCGTGACGCCACCGACGACGACGAACACCTGGAGTCCGAACACGGTGGCAAAACCCACGGCAAGCAGTTTGCCAAACGGGTCGCGGCAGGCGATGGCGGTGCGCAGGCCGCGTTCAACGATGATCGCGTAGATGACCAGGATCGCCATGAACCCGGTGGTTCCCAGTTCCTCACCGAGTGCAGCGGTGATGAAGTCGGTCTTGGCGAAGGGGACGAACTGCGGGTAGCCCTGACCCCAGCCGGTGCCCAGCACGCCGCCGTTTGCCAGGCCAAACAGCGATTGTGCGATTTGGTAGCCCTGATCGGACGCGTAGGTCCAGGTGTCGAGCCAAACCTCCACCCGAACCCTGACGTGACCAAAGGCCGCGTAGCCGAGCAGGCAGCCAGCGATGAACATGACCGCACCAATGACCAGCCAACTGCGGCGTTGAGTGGCGACGTAGAGCAGCGTGACGAACAGGCCGAAGAACATCAGCGCCGTACCGAGGTCCCGTTGGAAGACCAGGACCGCGAGGCTAATTAACCAGGCCACCACAATCGGGCCAAAGTCACGACCACGCGGGAAGCCGATGCCCAGAATCTTGCGTCGCACCAACGCCAGCGAGTCACGCGTGACCACCAAGTATCCGGCGAAGAAGATCGTCAAAAAGATCTTGGCGAGTTCGGACGGCTGGAACGACAGCGGTCCGAGTCGGATCCACAGGTTTGCACCGTTGACGGTTGAACCAATCCCCGGGACAAGGGGAAGCAACAGCAGCACCACACCGGCGACCATGGCTGTGTAGGTGTACTTCTGCAGCCGACGGTGGTCGCGCACCACTACCAGAATCACCGCGAACATGATGAGGGCGAGCGTGGTCCAGGTCAGTTGCGCAACGACGTCTGAGGATGGGACCTTCGATCCGGCCCGTTCCGCCCGGGCGACATCGGCCAGATCCAGCCGGTGGATCATCGACAGGCCGATCATGTTCAACAGGGCTGCCGCCGGGACAAGGATGGGGTCGGCGTACGGCGCCAGGAATCGGACCGCGACGTGCGCACCGCCCCCGAGTACGACGAATGCGCCTGCCACCGTCAGTAGATTGGCCGGGAGTTTGCCGAGCATCGCCAAGTCGACGTTGGCGTAGGCGTAAAGCCCGATTACCCCGGCCAGGATCAGCAGCAGCAGCTCGAGGTTGCGGCGGTTCGACGGCTTCGGTGCGTCAGCAGACTTGGTCTGGCCAGCGGCTACCGCAGGTGCGCTCATAGCCCCACCCGCCAACTGATCGGAGCGGTCGTGGGTGTCGGGGGGACGGTCGGCTGCGGCTCGGCCTTGGGGCAGCCCTGGGTCTTGGGTTTGTCGGCGCACTGGGCGGCCTGGTCTTCCAAGGCCGAAAGGACATCGCGCGCACCGGAAAGCCCGCTGGCGGGGATCGTTGCGCGGACCTGTTCCTGGGCGTAGAGAGGCAGTTCATCCACGCGCGTCGGACTGGTCTGGATGGCGCTGGAGAATCCATGATCGCCCGGTCCCCAGGTGACGCCCTGGTAGATCCCGACATTCCCGTCGACGCTACCGACGTAGTACTGGTTCTGGATGTATCCCCACACCGCAATGAGTCCGGCTAGGGCGAGGGCGACACCCGCCAGGCCGACAATGACCCAACGACCAGGCCGCCGCCGACGGGCCTCGGTCGTGGCCTGCGGCTCGGCTTCGGCGGCGGGCTCGGGCGTCGGTCGGTCGGGGTCGGGCTGGGAGTCATCGGGGAACTCGATGCCCGGGAGCCGATCGCGGTTACGGAGTTCAGCTGCCGCGCCAACGACGACGGGCATCGGTGGGTTGCTCGGGTGGTCGGTCACGGTGTCGTTCGGGTGGTCGTCGGCGACGAGGTCGGCAACCACGCAGGTGACATTGTCCGGTGCGCCCTCCTCCAACGCCCGCTCCACCAGGGCTGTTGCCGCGCCGGTGGTGTCCTGGGTCGACAGCAGGGACCGCAATTCGTCGCCGGAGAGCACGCCAGAGAGTCCATCGCTGCACAGCAGGAAGCGGTCGCCTGCGCGGGCCTCGCGGATGGATAGGTCCGGCTCGACCTGGTGGACGCCGTCGAGGGCCTTCATCAGGAGGTTGCGCTTCTGGTGGACCGCCGCTTCTTCGTAGGTGATGCGACCGGAGTCGACCAGGGACTGAACGAAGGTGTGGTCTTTGGTCAGCTGGGTCAGTTCACCGGCCCGAAGCAGGTACGCCCGCGAGTCGCCAACGTGGGCCAGGGCTACCCGGTCGCCTTCCCACGACATCGCTGTGACGGTGGTGCCCATCCCGGCGAAGTCCGGCGCCGCGGCGATGATTCGGCTCAGCTCGTCGTGTGCCTCGTCGACTGCGTCGGCCATCGCCGTGAGGACCTGATCGCCGGGGGGTTCGCGGTCGAGTTCGGCGAACATCGCGATCGCCGTGGCGCTGGCGAGTTCACCGGCAGCGTGTCCGCCCATCCCGTCGGCCACGACGAGCATGTGTCCGCCCGCGTAGCCGGAGTCTTCGTTGCCTTGGCGAACCAGGCCGACGTCGGAGCGGGCCGAGTACCGCAGGCGCAGACGCGCGTGGGCTGGCTGGCTGCTCGTGGCGTCGGGGGTGGCCAACGGACTACTTCCGCAGCTCGAAGACGGTGCGGCCGATCCGCAGCGGTGCCCCGAGCTCAAGCACGGTCGGTCCGGTAATGCGGGTCCGATCGATCCAACTGCCGTTCGTCGAGCCCAGATCCTCGACGATCCACTGCCCCTCGCTCTGGTACAGCCGTGCGTGATGGCTGGAGGCGTAGTCGTCGTCGACGACAAGGGTCGAGTTGGCGGCGCGCCCGATGGTCACCGGGGCGCTGCCGAGTGGAAGCACGGTGCCCTGCAAAGAACCGTGGGTCACCACCAGGTTGCGGGCGCGTGACCGCTGGGTTCGGCCCTGGCGGCGGGTGGGCTTTGCCATATCGGCCGCGATCACCGAGTCGGCCGGTGCCGCCAGGTCGCGTCGCAGCACGCTGACAGTGGCGAGGACAAAGAACCACAGCAGCGCCAGGAAACCGAAACGCAGCAGCGTCAGGGCGAGTTCGCTCATGAGCCACTCCGGTACGTCAGCGAAGTCGATCCGAGGCGAATGGTGGCGCCGTCGCGCAAGAGCGACTCAGTCACCTGCACGCCGTCAACGAAGCTGCCATTGGTCGAACCGAGGTCGCGCAGCGCGGCGTCCTTGCCGACGGTGATTTCCGCGTGGTGACGGGAGACCCCCGGGTCGTCGATTCGGATGTCGGCATCCTCGCCGCGACCAAGCCGGTTCACCCCGGGTTTGAGGGTGAACTCACCCCCAGCAGTGACGAGTCGAGCAGCAGTCGGGCCAGCGGCGGGAGTGGCGGCCCGACCGGTGACTGCCGCCTTCGCCTCGCTGACGACGCGGAATAGCCCGGTGTCGAGGGTCTCGTCGAGGTTCATCGTGGTGGAAACCGGCCCCAGGAAGGTGTAACGCTGTTGCTCGGCGTATTCCTTGACCAAGCCGGCAAGTTCAGCCTGCAATGTCTCGGCATACACCGAGAGTCGGTCGTAGTCCTCACTGGACAAGGTGATGGTGAATGCGTTGGGGACGACCGTCCGTCCGCGCGACACAATTGCGGCTCGGTCATCGAGTTCCCGCTGCAGGGCTGCGGCCATCTCGACCGGCTGCACCTCCGCCTTGAACGCGCGAGCAAACGCCCCGTTGACTGTGCGGTCGACGCGCTTCTCGAACCTGTCGAGGATTCCCACGCGTTCACCTCCAAAGTCGTCATGTGGCAGTTGGCCGCGCAGCACAAAGTGGTGACCACCGCAAGACGCTGCGCTGCGATGTTATCGGCGTAGAGGCTCGCGTGGGCTGTCCAGTAGGACATCGATGGCGAAAACTTGTCGTCCAAGACGACCGCTTAATGAAAACAATTTTCATTAAGCTACGGTTGGAGAGGTTGATTTGGTTCGGTTTCAGCGCGTTCGGTGAGCGGTAGGCACCGGCAGCAGCAAGCAGACGGAGAGCAGGGGTCACGGTGGTGATGAGGTCGGTACGCAGGTGGCGAGATCAGGCGTCGGTGGGAATCCTGGGGCTGTCGCTGGTGGCTGCGCTGGCCGCCTGTGGGGAGTCCACCACCGGTAGCGATTCTGCCCAGACCTCCGCCCCTGCGTGTCCAGTCAGTCCGATTGACGTCGTGGTGACCACGAATGTCTGGGGGAGCGTCGCGGACCAACTTGCCGGTACCTGTGCCAACCTCAACGTCGTCATTACCAATCCCACCGCCGACCCGCACGAATTCGAACCCACGGCCGCGACCTCGGCGGCCTTTGCCGGCGCCAAGCTTGTGGTGATGAATGGACTGGGATACGACTCGTGGGCGACCAAGATCACTGAGAGTCTGGGTGCCAGCGCCCCTCCGGTACTGGACCTCGGTCAGGCCGTTGGCCTGAAGCCGGGAGCAAACCCGCACATTTGGTACTCACCTGATTACGTCGAGCGCTCAGCGAAGGCCATCACCGATCAGCTCAGCAGCGCCCTGCCGTCGGCTAGGGACTACTTCGCGAATCAGGCGGCCACATTCGAGCAGGCGTTGAATCCGTACCGGGAAGAAGTGGCCAAGATACGTTCGGCCCACACTGGCACCAAGATCGGTGCCACGGAAACAGTGTTTGTGTACATGGCCGACGCGACCGGGCTGCAGATCACTACCCCGCCCGGGTTCATGCGGGCAGCCGCCGATGACTCTGAACCGACGGCCAGTGACGTGGCGACCTTCCGCCAACAGTTGTCCAACGGCACCGATCGGGTCCTCATCTTCAACTCTCAGACCGCTGGCGGTCTGCCCGCTCAGATGCGTACAACTGCCGAACAGAACAACGTTCCCGTGGTGACCGTGACCGAGACGCTCACTCCGGAGCGCGACACCTTTCAGGCCTGGCAATTGCGGCAACTGCAGGCATTGAACGGCGCACTTGGTTAGGAGGCCCGGAACCGTGTCCACAACTGTGGCGGGGTGAACCAAATCTTCCTCGGTGCGGGGTGATACTTCTCGAGTGAGTGAAACGCCCTCGCGGACGATCGAGTCCGAGCACATCGACTTGTCGGACCCAAAGAATGACGATGTCCCCGTCCGCAAATGGCGACCCGGCGGACTGGAACTGCTCATTGCCCTGATGGCTGTCGCACTACTGCTGAGCAGTCAGTTGACCAAGCTGTTCAGTGTCCCGTCGCTGCAGGCGGGCGCCACCATCTTCGTCTCAATCACCATCCAGGCACTGCCGTTCCTGGTGCTCGGGGTCGTGCTGTCCGGGATCATTACCGCATACGTGCCGGTGGCCTTCTGGGGCAAGGTGCTCCCGCGCAACCGCGCGTTGGCCGTTCCGGTCGCGGGAGCGGCGGGTGCGGTGCTCCCAGGCTGTGAATGCGCGTCAGTGCCGGTGGCTGGGGGTTTGATGGCCAGGGGCGTCGCGCCACCGGCGGCACTAGCGTTTCTGCTGTCAGCGCCGGCGATCAATCCCATCGTCATCGTGTCCACTCTGGTGGCCTTTCCAGGTCAGCCCCAAATGGCGGTCGGCCGATTCTTCGCGTCATTGACCGCCTCGATGATCATGGGCTGGCTGTGGCTGTGGAAAGGTCGCAAGGAGTGGATCCGAATCCCGGATCGTTCGCATTTGGTTGGCGGCAACAAGTGGCACACCTTCCGGCTGACGACCGCCCATGACTTCCTGCACGCTGGTGGCTTCCTCATTGTGGGTGCGGTCGCCTCGGCAATACTGAATGTGGCTGTGCCCCGCGAGTGGCTCGACGCCGTCGGTAGTAACCCCCTCTGGTCTGTGCTGGCGATGGCGATTCTGGCCGTCGTGCTGTGCATCTGTTCGGAAGCTGACGCCTTTGTGGCTGCCAGCCTCACCCAGTTCTCGTTGACCTCGCGGTTAGTTTTTCTGGTGGTCGGACCGATGGTTGACCTCAAGCTCATCGCCCTGCAGACAGGCACGTTCGGCCGGGAGTTCGCGATGCGGTTTGCACCGGTCAGCTTTGTCGTCGCGACAAGTTGCGCCGTCATCGCGGGGACGGTGCTGCTGTGAACCGCGAGGTCCAGGCCATTGTGCTGATCCTGCTCGGCGGCTCAACCCTGCGGATCTCCATCGGTGACACCTACTTGCGTTACGTCAAGGCCGGGATGCGCCCGTATCTGCTGGTCAGTGGCGTGATCCTGCTCATGCTTGGGGTGTGGGCGATGGTTGACATCGTCAGGTCCCATCGCCGCGAGGCTGCCGCGTCACCTGCTCATGCACACGCCGGTGTTGCTGCATCGTCAGGCGGCGCCGACGACGATGCGGCTAGCTGCGCGGTAGCCGGTGCACCCGACTCATCACATGACGACGACGGTCACGGGCACGGTTCGATGCGCGTGGCGTGGCTGCTGCTGTTGCCGGTGCTCGCGATCCTGCTCGTGGCGCCACCGGCGCTCGGCGCGTACAGCGCCCAACGCGGACCCTCGCAAGTGTTGCAGCCCACTGACATTGCCGCGTTCGATCCGCTCCCGCCTGGCAACCCGGCGGATATGGCGCTCAGCGACTACGCAGTGCGCGCGATCTGGGATGACCAGAACACCCTCGCCGGACGCAACGTCAAGTTGACCGGATTCGTCACTCCGGCACCCGGCGGCAAGTGGTGGCTGACCCGACTGTCGTTGACGTGCTGCGCAGCGGATGCCGTCACAACCAAAGTGCTGGCGGTGGGTGCTCCCAACCTGCCCGCCAACACCTGGGTGACTCTGACCGGAACGTACGTCGCCGGTGGCGGAACCCAGTCGGACACGGCCGTTCCGTGGATCAAGACCGAGGCTCTGCGACGAATTGATGAGCTCAAGAACCCTTACGAATAGGGCCATTTCCAAAGCAATAACCAAATGTGTCGAGCGCCACATCTCGGCGACGGAACGGTGGCTCATTCCCGTTCGTCAAGTTGTGGTTGGGCAACGAAAATTGAGCCCTCAACCAACCGCATATCACTCCTGAGGGGGGTACATGAGCGAGCAATTGCAAGCACCAAATCGAGCCGCAGTCATGCGTCAGCTGGCGACGGTTTGGAGCAAATCTGCCAGTCCATCGGCGCACGCCGCGAGCACGGCTTTGCTGCGCTCACTCTCGTCGCGCCCCGAGGCCTAGGACGTCGCTTGACCTCTCGGAGACTCTGACCCGCGACTCAGGGACCTCCCAGTGAACGCCCAGATTCCCCAGGCAACTTGGCGGGTATGGGAAACCAAACAGAAACAACACCGCCAGTACTGGCCGCGGAGCTCGGCCTGGTGCCGCAACCGCGCGAGCAACTGCTCGACGTCGAGTTGGTTTTGCCGGTATACAACGAGCAGGCCGTACTGGCACAGACCGTGGAGCGCCTTGACGCGTACCTGACGGCAAATCTGCCGTATAGCTACCGCATCACCGTGGTCGACAACGCGAGCACAGACCGCACCTGGGACCTGGCCGAGCGGCTGGCGCAGCGCATCCCCGCCGTTGCTGCGATTCATCTGGATCAGAAGGGCCGTGGCCGTGCGCTGCGCCAAGTGTGGCTGGAAAGTGATGCCACGGTCGTTGCGTACATGGACGTGGACCTATCAACCGACTTGGCGGCGTTCCTGCCGCTGGTCGCACCACTGCTGAGCGGGCACAGCGACCTGGCCATCGGGAGTCGGCTCACTCGGTCGTCGCGGGTGATCCGGGGTCCCAAGCGGGAGGTCATCTCCCGCAGCTACAACGTGCTGCTGCGCACCACACTCGGGACGCGGTTTTCCGATGCGCAGTGCGGCTTCAAGGCGATGCGCGCCGACCGCGCCCGGCAGTTGCTACCCCTGGTGGAGGACAGCGAGTGGTTCTTCGATACCGAACTGTTGGTACTTGCCCAGCGGTCTGGGATGCGGATCCACGAGGTTCCGGTCGACTGGACTGACGACCCCGATTCGCGGGTCGACATCGTCGCTACCGCGTTGGCCGATCTGCGTGGGATCAAACGGATGGCGCTGCGCGGGATGCAGGGGCAGGTGCCGATCGCACCTGTCGAGTCGACCCCACCGGGGCTACCGAATCAGTTGGTCCGGTTCCTGCTTGTCGGCATCGCGAGCACGATTGCGTTTGCGTTGCTGTTCCTGTTTGGCCGCCAGTTTGTCGACGCACAGTGGGCGAACGCGGTCGCGCTCGCGACCACGGCGATTCTGAACACGGCGGTGAACCGCCGATTCACGTTCGGCGTGCGCGGTCGGTCCGGAGTCGCCCGCCATCAAGTGCAGGGATTCGGCATCTTCGCCCTCGGCTGGGCGATCACCGCCGGTTCGCTTGCGCTACTTGACGTCGTCTCGCCATCCGCGAGCACGTCAGTCGAGCTGACGGTGCTCGTCATCGCAAACCTCGCCGCCACGTTGCTGCGATTCCTCCTGCTCCGCGGCTGGGTGTTTCGCGCCCACCTGCACCACACCAGCCACCAGTCGGACACCCGGGTGTCCCCTTCGAAAGGACAGATCTGATGACTGAAACGCATGCCCAACCGATGCCATATGAACCGCTTCCGACAGCGTCCACGCCGGCGCCGCCGGTAACTGGGGTCACCGGGGCAACCGCGGCAGCGGAATCCGCACGCGCTGCGGATACCGAGCCGCCACCCTCGTCCCGGTGGCGCCAACTCGTGCTCGGCGACCCCACTGATCCCCGGTGGGTACGCCCCGCTCTGCTGGCCCTACTGCTGGGTACCGCCTTGCTCTACCTCTGGGACCTCGGCGCTTCCGGCTGGGCTAACTCGTTCTATTCGGCCGCAGTCCAGGCCGGCACCCAGTCATGGAAGGCCTTCTTCTTCGGTTCCTCAGATGCGGCCAACTTCATCACCGTCGACAAGCCACCGGCGTCGCTGTGGGTGATGGGAATATCGGCTCGCGTCTTCGGGGTGAACTCGTGGAGCATTCTGGCTCCGCAGGCGCTGGAGGGCGTCGCGGCCGTTGGGTTCCTCTATCTGACGGTGCGGCGTTGGTTCTCCCCCGCTGCGGGTTTGATCGCCGGCGCCGTGTTGGCATTGACTCCCGTTGCGGTACTGATGTTCCGCTTCAACAACCCCGACGCACTGTTGGTGCTGTTGCTGGTGCTCGCCGCGTATGCAACCACCAGGGCTATCGAGAAGGCGAATCCGTACTGGCTAATGCTGGCGGCGACGCTTATCGGCACCGGCTTCCTCACCAAGATGTTGCAGGCTTACCTGGTCGTCCCAGCCTTTGCGCTGGCATACCTGGTCGCGGCACCCACCAGTGTCCGCAAACGCCTCGTCCAGCTGTTGCTAGCCGGTGTTGCCCTCGTCGTCTCGTCCGGGTGGTGGGTCGCGATTGTGGAGCTAACCCCGGCAGCTAATCGGCCGTACATCGGTGGTTCGCAGAACAACAGCGTGCTGGAGCTCATCTGGGGTTACAACGGCCTCGGTCGGATCACCGGCAATGAGACCGGCAGCGTGGGGGGTGCGCCCAACGGGGCTGGCGGTTCAATGTGGGGAGCCACGGGTTGGGATCGCATGTTCGGTTCGCAAATGGGCAGTCAGATCTCGTGGCTACTGCCAGCGGCGCTTATCCTCCTGGTTGCGATGGTCGTCTACGCAGGTCGAGCTGGACGCTCTGATCGCCTGCGCACCGCGATGATCATCTGGGGCGGCTGGCTACTAACGACCGCGTTGGTGTTCAGTTTTGCCCAGGGAATCATTCACGAGTACTACACGGTCGCCCTTGCACCCGCCATTGCGGCGATCGTCGGAATTGGGGTGCACTACCTCTGGGAGCGCCGTGAAGCACTGAACGCTCGGATCATGCTGGCCGCGACTTTGGCGGTCACATCAATCTGGGCCTTCGTCCTACTGAGCCGCAGCGCCGATTGGTACCCGCCCTTGCGCTTCTTGATTCTGCTCGGTGGAGTTGTCGCCGCCGTGGTCATCGTGGCGCTGCCGTGGCTATCGGTCCGAGGAGTCGCCATGGCGGCAGTGGCTGCGGCCATCATCGGGTTGGCGGGACCAACCGCCTATGCGCTGCAGACGGCCTCGACCCCGCACGTTGGCAGCCTGCCAACAGCTGGACCCGCAACGGCCGGAGGCTTTGGCCCCGGACGAGCTGGTCCCGGCGGTGCGGGTGGAGCTGGCGGTGGGTTTGGTCCCGGCGCGGGCGGCACCGGACAGTTCGGGAATGGTCCGCTAGCGGGACTAGGCCAGGGGCCGGGCGGCACAACTGGTCAGCTCCCCGGCGGCACGACGGGTCAGCTACCCGGGGCCACCACGAATCAGCTCCCTGGCGGCACGGCAGGCCAGCTGCCTGGTGGAACTAACGGTGGTCTCGGTGGCGGGCAACAGGGAGGCGCGCAACAAGGTGGTGCCGGTGGGTTGCTCTCGGCGAGCACCCCTGGCGCAGCAGTCACCGCAGCGCTGCAGGCCCACTCTGATCAGTACACCTGGGTGGCCGCGATCGTAGGCGCCAACTCGGCCTCCGGCTACCAGTTGGCGAGCGGCGATCCGGTCATGGCGATCGGTGGATTCAACGGATCGGATCCGACCCCTACCCTTGCCCAATTCCAGGATTACGTCGCCCAGGGAAAGATCCACTACTTCATCGTGGGCGGCGGCATGGGCGGCGGACGTGGCGGTGCGCAGGGTGGCACCACTCAAGGCGGCACCACGCAAGGCGGCACGGCTCAAGGAAGGGGTGGGCTTGGTGGCAACGCGAGCTCAACCTCCTCTGAGATCACCGCGTGGGTTGCGGCGAACTACCCGGCCAAGACCATCGACGGCACGACCATGTACGACCTGTCGGCCCCGATCACCGGAAGCGCATGACCCTGGCGATCGGGTGATTACGTGAACGCCACCGGCGAGCATCAACCTTGCAGCGATGCGAGGGTTGGCCGGTGGCGTTCACGTTGACCGGACATCAAATTCCGTGGCTGATTCGCGGCGTCATCGCTGGGTTCGCCGGCACAGCGGCGATGTCCGCCATCTACGCAATCAAGCACGCACAAAGGCCGGGGGCACTGGGAATCCCCGAGGTAAAAGGGATCAATGGCAGCGTCGGGTTTGACTATGACGACACCGGGGTCCCTGGTCACATCATCGCGAACATCCTCCACCTGCCATCGGTCAGCGACCGTGGGGCCGGGGATATCACGCTCGCGCTGCGCTGGTCGTATGGCTCGGCATTCGGAATCGCGCATGTGCTCCTGCGTTCGAGGATGAGCGAACCGAAACCCACCATGCTGTTCGGCGGTGCATTGATGACGATGACGCTGACGATGTTCCCAGTCCTCGGTCGCACGCCACCACCGTGGAAGTGGTCCGGTGAAGTTGTCGCCACCTGCGTCGAAACCCACCTGGCCTACATCGTCACGGCTGCCGTCGCCGACGATGCGATGCGGCGACGCAACAAGGTGCTGGGGATCGCCAGTACGGCGGCGCTCGCAGCGACGGCCAGTGAGGCCCTCGAAGGAGCTGTCGGGATGCAGCCGAAAGTTCCGTAGGTCAATCCCGTCATCCGGACGTTCACCTGGGATTCGTCCGGTTGCTGACGGATCGCGACGGTGCGTTCACGTTGGTCATGAAATGTGCCTCGTGAATGAAACAAGAGATGAGAAACAGCAGTGTGCTGGCGGATGGATCAGCACAGATCAAGAAGGCAAGAATCCGAAACACCACGGAGATCACGGTCTACGTCGACGCGGTCTCCGAGCA
>JAGNDY010000043.1:11518-17478 GCA_018003655.1 Candidatus Nanopelagicales bacterium | reverse complement strand
CTAACCCGATGAGGAGTCCAAGCCCTGCGCTGATCAGAAGTTGCTCTGTGCGCTGCGTGGGTGCCGCCGAAGCGGAAACGGCCGGATCTACCACTGTCACGGAAAGTCCGTTTCCGCGAGTTGAGACTGCCGCAGCGGTTTCGCTGCTGATGACCACCCCAAGCTGGACGGCGATGGCGTTCGCGGTGGCGACCACTTCGTTGGGGTTTGAACCCGTCACGGTTGTGTAGATGAAATTTGTGTTTTCGGGGTTGGTAGTCGTGACCTGAGTTGCGAGCGCTGCTGGCGTTGTGTCGAGGCGCAAGTCTTTGATCACAGGTTTCAGTACCGGAGGCAAGGTAGCGATCAGCAGGTAGCTCGGCATTTGGTCGTAGACTTGGTTGTAGCCACTAGCAGTGTTGGCGACGTCGGCGAACCCAACGAAAGCAACGGACGTGGAGCTATACACGGGTTTCACGTTGCTTGTCACTGCAAAAGCCGCGCCGAGGGCAAGCACAACACAACCGAGGACGATTATCCAGGCACCTCGAATTATTTGTAGAGCGTCCCGAAGGTCCAACACTCTCCTAGTGGGGCAATCTTGCTCTCTGTGTACGCATACTAGTCGCAAGCGGATTAAAGTGAATCATACTGAATTTCGCGTGGTGGGGTGAACCTTCGGTTGCAATGCGAATAAGGGCTCGATTCGGTGAGTAATTCCCGGGTTCCCTAGGTCATTCCACGCGAGCAGCCTGTTCAAACATGGACGAGTTGGCAATGTGCTGGTGCAATGTGCGAGATCGCATCAAAGCCCCAGGTCGGCGAGTAGGCCTGCAAGCCTCTCGGTACCCACGCCAGGACTGAATCTCTCTTCCCAGCGTATTCGCGCGAGTTGCTCTGGCGTGGTTCTATCTGTCGTCAATGCGGACAGCAACGTAATCGCCAGCGCTTCAACGTCGTGGGCTGGGAAGACCCACGGGTGAGACTCACCGACTACTTCGGGCAGGGCTCCTGCGTTCGAGACGATTACCCGGCACTCGCGCGCCATCGCTTCGGCCGCGACCAACCCGAAGGGTTCCGGCCAGCGCGATGGCACTACGCAAACATCGACCCGGTCATACACCGCAGCTGGGTCGATCCATCCCAAGGTCAGGACCTCCACTGGCACCTGCTTGAGCGCTTCACCCACTGCCTCCTGTTGCTGGCCGGAAACGAAGCGAGAATCCCCGGCGACCAGCAGCTTCGTGGGTCGATCGAAGGCGGCGTCTCTGACGAGAAGCGATACGGCCTGCGCGAGCAGATCAACTCCTTTGTCGACGCTGAGCCGACCGATGTAGCCGATCTCCGCGAATTCACGAGATCCGAGCGCAGGGCGAGCATTGAGCTCTTGAGTCCAGTTCTCCAGCGCCACACGATGTCGCCCATTTCGCGCCATGAAGTTAGACGGAACGACTACTCGCACAGCCCGCCGCGCCGCCAGTCTCAGTGCGGCTGCCTGTCGCACCGATGGCTCCTGGTGCAAGTGCATGACGGTGGGGTCACGGGCAAACGAGCCAGCCAGGGCTGGCATGGCACCGTTGGCCCACATCAAACTCCCATGTCGCCTCAGAAGATAGCGGCCAAGTTCAGCGGCGTAGGTCTTGCGATTGGCACCTCTGAGCTCCCGATACGCCACGTCCCGTCGTTGCACCGCAGCGCCAAGGTCTCCCCATGAGGGCCCAACCACAAGGACTTTCTGATCCAGCGTGCGCATTGCTTCGGCCATCCGAAGCAGCATCTGTTCGCCGCCGCCGATCACTCCGTGACCGGATATGAGTTGGATTCGCATTTGCAACGTCAGTGTGCCGATTCAGCTGGCTCGACCACGGTTCTGCCTTGGTTGGCGCCATCGTCGGATTTTGACTGGCCCTCGCCATACGCGGTCTTGACCCACGCGAGACCAATCGCCAACCCCAGTGGGAGGTCGAGCAGAACCTCTCCCAGTGATGCTGCGCCAACCAGCGCGGCTGAGACCGCTGCTACCGCCGCAACTGCGTTGTTTCGAATGCCACTCACCAACGCTGAAATCACCAGGACTGCGTAGATCGCGACACCGATCAGGCCGACTTCGCTGACGATTCCGTAGTAGCTGTTGTGAAAGAAGAAATTGCCTTCGTGCAATTCGACTTTCGCTGAGCCAAGCCCGTTTCCTGTAACCGGGCTCTGAGCGGTGAGCTTCTCGGATGCATCCTGAATTCGGAAGCGGAGATCATCGCTTCCTTCGCGATCGGAGAAAGGTCCGAACAATCGATAGCTAGCCCAGTCTGGCAGCAGCGGCAACAACCAAAGAAATGTCGCCGCCACCGTCGGAAAGACGAGCGTCCAGCCGCGTATACGCGGCATGTACAACATGACGGCCAAGCCAACGTAGAGCGAGAGAATTCCGGTCCTAGACAGGCTGGCCGAGATCACCACGATCGCGCAAATGAGCAGCGACCATCGGATCCACGCGCTACGCAGAAATCCAAACATGAACGGCGTCAGCACCGCTGCGGTAACTGCGAACGTATTCGGGTCGCCAAAGAATCCGCTAGCTCTGCCTTCGTAGGCCGATTGATATGGTCCAACGCTGGCCACGACCAATACCGTGGATAACGCCATTGCTGTGCCAATCCCAATGGCCAGTGAGCGGGTCGGTATTCGACCCGAGGCACCGGTTGTGGCGAGTGCGAGCAGCAACAGGAGATGAAGCATCCGGTGCCAGCCGTCGGCGCCGTTGGGATGGATCAATTGGATGATGAGCAGCCACCCGATGAACATGGGCACGATGACCAACACAGCTGTGGGCAGCGTTGTCTGCTCACGTTTTGCTGCCCAGGCGCCGGCGACAATCAGAGCGGCACCAATTTCGTTGCCCGGGATGCTTAATACAGTTGCGATCGGCACGAGAAGCAGGAAACCGCCCACCGCGACTATCAAATGGGGTCGTGACAGAGCGGCGATGATGCCGATTACGGCAGCGAGCGACGCTGCGATCGCGAAGTTGCCCTGTCCTGCCTCGTAGCCGGCTACGAGCGCGACCAGCACCCCGGCTGCTACGGCCGCAACTGGTTTCCAGCCAACGCCAATGCCCGTTTGGCCAGAGTCGGAGAGGTTGATCATTGCGCGATGAGGGAGCGAGTGCCGGTATCGGCAGTCTTCCCAATCTCCCTTCTCGCCGCGAATCGCCAACCGCTGCCTGGTTGAGATGTTGCCGACGCCCCGGGGATCTGCATTGACCACAAGATACCGCGATATCCGCTCTGGGGGACATATCGGCTCCACATACACCTTATGCGAGTAGATTGCCTGAGATGCTCGGTTTGGCGACTTGTCTGATCGACCGCGGGCCGGTGACGCATGTTTCGTAGCAGAGCTCGGATGGTCAACGCCGCTCGTCGCCCGGAGTTCTGGCGAATGTACCGACGGTTCCTGACAAACATCTCGCCAGGGATCCGGGGTGCGTTGATGTACACCACCGGCAGGGGCCCACTTCCGTTGCTCGCATCGGTGAGAACTCCGATGGGTCGTATCGAGGTTCAGATCGACTCGGTTGATGACCTTCTGACTCTAGGTGAATGCTTCGGTAAGTTGGACTACCGAGTTGCCGGGGATGAGTGCCTCATCGTTGATGCTGGAGCGAACATTGGAATCAGCGCCCTGTATTTCTTGTCCCACGCACCAAATGCACATGTGGTCTGCATCGAGCCCGACCCGAGAAATGTGGAACGGTTGCGCCGAAATCTGACCCGAAATCATCTTGAGCACCGTGTCAGCGTGGTTCCAAGCGCGATTGGCGCACACGCTGGCATCAGCCGTTTCCTGATCGAGAAGACCGGCAGGTACGGAATGCTGGTCGAAGAGGGAGTCGCAGTAGATGACGCAGATGCAGTGCACAGCGAGATTCTCGTCGATTCGGTCGCGGCTGAGCAGTTCCTCGCGTTGCAGCTTGCCGCGACCGGCCGGATCGACATTCTCAAGCTCGACGTCGAAGGGCAGGAACTACCGATTCTGGACGCGCTCTCAACCGAAACGCTGCGCGGAATCGAGGTGATCTACGCCGAGATCATGACTGAACCTCCGGCGCTTTTCGGATTCACACACAGCCGACAAGGAACCGTAAGCCGATTTGCGCGGCGATCAGAGGCCGTTGGCGGAGGCGAGCGGTGAGCATCCTCAACGAGTTGCGGCGAATCGCGGACTCCCCACCGTTGCGACCAGTACTACTTCGGCCCGCGGTTAGGCGCCTTGGCGCGGCACTGCTAGGTCTGCGGTTCCTGGCCGCAGCTTGGGAAATGGATCGACCATGGATGTTCTTGTGGAGTGAAGGTACCCGCCTCCCTCTCGCGCAATACCGCGTTCGCGGATCTGACGTCAGGGTTGTGGTACGCCACGACTCGGGTGCCCGCGAACTCGTGCACGAGATATTCAGTCAGCGCTGCTATGAGCCCTCGGAGGCTATATCTGCGAAACTCCCGGAGTCGCCAGCGATCCTTGATATTGGCGCCAATGTTGGCGGGTTTGCTGCCTTCGCTCTGTCTCGGTGGCCGAACGCTCGCCTTACGTGTATTGAGCCGGACCCTGAGAACTTGCGAGCGCTTAGCACATTTGTCCGAGCCAACCCGCGCTGCGAGGTAGCCGTGATTGCGGCCTGCGCCACCACGTCCGAAGGAGTAGTTGGGTTCGCCGCTGGCCAGGGCTCCGGATCGAGGATTGCCGACGGCTTTCCGCTGACACCTGCCGTCGACGTCATGCCATTGATCAGGGCTGCGGACTTTGTGAAATGCGATATCGAGGGCGGTGAATGGCCAATCCTCACCGATCACCGGCTGGCGGGCGTCGGGCCGACGTTGCTCGTCATGGAATACCACAGGAGATTTCCTGGTGACCGAAATGCCGCATCCGAGGCCCAGCGCTGCTTGAAGCGAGCAGGATTCACCGTGATCAAGGTGATGCCAAATCACTGGGGGCACGGGATCATTTGGGCCCGGAGGTTCTGACGAAGTGGGGCTGCGTTGTTAGACGTACCGGCTGACCGGACGCGTACCGCGTTGTGGGTTGTCGGTGTGTCCGAAATCGCCGGGGTCGGGCGCCATGTTCTTGATGTGGCGCATGCCGGAATCCCGGGCTGGGAACTGCGCTTCCTATTGCCTCACGGGCCATTGCACGACGAGCTTTCCGCCAAGGGACTGACTGCGGGGCTGGAATTTGGGACGCAAGCAGGGGTACGACGCTCGGCAAAGGCGGTCGCGCAGGCAGCCCGAGCCCAACGAGCTGATGTCATTCATTCACATCTGGCATGGGCAGACCTCGTGGCGGCCGTGCCGAGATTGGGCGGCTCGATCCGGATCTCTACAGAACACGGCATTGCCGGTGATCGGGCGACCTATGCGAACGGTCGGGCAGACGGCGCAGTGACCGCCCTCGCTCACATTGCGCGCATGAGACGGACCCGTGGGATTATCGGCGTTTCTGAGGCGACTGCTCAAGCGGTGCGTGACCGCTGGCGACCGACACAGCGCACAGACGTGCGTGTGGTGCGTAACGGGATCGACCGGCTGGACCCAAGCGCCATCGCGCTGGGCGTTCCAGGTAGGGCCGTGGTGGGATACCTTGGCCGCTTCGCTCCAGAGAAGCGAGTGGATCTATTGGTTCGGGCGTTTGCCGAGCTGGCGGGCCGGGATCAGCAAGCGATGCTGGCGCTCGCGGGTTCGGGAGAGACCGAACCGATGCTGCGGCGACTCGTTTCGCAACTCGGACTAACTGAGCGGGTTCGCTTCGATGGCTGGGTGAATTCTGCGCAGTGGCTTGGCGGCGTTGACGTCCTGTGCCTCCCGTCGGTTTGGGAGAATTGTTCTTACGCGATTCTGGAAGGGCTTGCTCGCGGTGTCGGCGTGGTTGCCGCACCGGTTGGCGGAAACCCTGAACTGTTGCCTCGCGGTGCGCTCGCGGATCCAACTGAT
>JAGNDY010000043.1:5673-11418 GCA_018003655.1 Candidatus Nanopelagicales bacterium | reverse complement strand
CCGCGGGAGCGCTGTTTGTGCGCGACCAGGATGTGCTCGGTGCGAACGTTGGCGATGATTACGTGTTGCTGAGCCCCGACCTCGACTATGTGGGGCTGGATACTGTTGCGACGCGGATTTGGGCGCTTCTGACGGAGCCGAGAACCCCCGATGAGATCGTCGCCATCTTGATCCGCGAATACGACGTGGCTGAGGAAGCGTGCAGGGCAGACGTCGCCGCCTTCCTTCAGCAATTGCTCGATTTCAAGGTGGTGAAGCTCGCAACGTGATGACGCGCCACCCAAGCCAAACCCGGGCGTGCCCTGTCGTGAAAGCCACCGTCCCGCGCGTACCGAGACTAATCTCGCGGCGGCCGCGAACCCGGGCAGGTGCAGAGCCGGACGGAGTGCACAGTGGCCAATACCAGCAGAGTGTCTGACCCGCGCATCGCCATCGTCCATGACTATGTAACCCAGATCGGTGGCGCCGAACGGGTCGTGCTGTCACTGCTGCGTGCCTTCCCTAACTCGCGGCTTGTCACCGCGCTATACGATCCCGAACACAGCTTTCCCGAATTCCGCGACGTTGAAGTCGAGACGCTGTCAATCAACCGCATGTCAGGTTTGCGAACCGACGCTCGCCGGGCCTTTCCACTTCTCGCCCCGGCGTTTAGCCAGCACACCGTTAGAGGGGCCGACATCCTCATATGCAGCAGCAGTGGCTGGGCCCACGGGATCGGGGGACCGCAGCCGAAGATTGTCTACTGCCATAACACAGCGAGATGGCTGTACCAACCCGCCGACTATCTTGCCGGGCTCCCACACAGCGCGAGAGTGGCTACCCAGATGCTAGGCCCCGCCTTGCGAGCCTGGGATCGGCGAGCTGCGCGCCGTGCGCACACCTATGTGGGGAATTCACGGGCGGTGGTGGCTCGGATCAGCCAGGCATACGGTCTGGACGCGTTGCTGTTGCCGCCCCCCGTCGTGCTCGACCGGTCTGGCCCGCGGACGCCAGTGAGCGGCCTCGAGCCCGGCTTTCTGTTGGTGGTTAGCCGGGGCCGAGGCTACAAGAACGTCAGCATTGTGGAGGATGCGGTCGAGCGACTCCTTCCGAACCAGAGACTGATCGTGGTCGGCAGCGAAACGGTTACAGGCTCAACCTCCTCGCGCGTCCGGGCTCTTGGCACAGTGAGCGACGCGCAACTGCGGTGGCTGTACTCTTCCTGCGGTGCCGTGGTTAGCGTCGCCCGGGAGGATTTCGGGCTGACGCCGCTAGAAGCAAACGAATTTGGCAAGCCGACGATTGTGCTGCGCTACGGCGGATACCTCGACACAACCATCGAGGGCGTTAGCGGCGTATTCGTCGAAGAAGCCACCGCTGAAGCCGTAGCAGATGCGATCAGAAGAGTTCCCGCTACCGAGCCGAAGGTGCTGCACGCTCACGCGAGACGGTTCAGTCAGGAACGATTTGCCGCGACGATGCAACAGATAGTCGGCGAGGTCCACGATCCCAGCAGGAAGGCTCCAGAGGGATAGGGCAGGGGCAACGCGCACTTCTGCGCGTCCTGGAGTCGTTGAGCCCAAGGTTGTCGGCTCGAACCTCTTGAACAATGCGCTTGGTAACCGGGCGCGTTGCCGTATCACCGAATCGTGACTGTGTGCATCGTTGACGTCTCTGAAGGCGATGTTGAGCAGGGCGGTGCGTGTGCCAACGGTGGATGTTTCGCTGACCTTCCATGCGCCGCAGGCAGAACAGTGCACGTGTCAGTAAGCCCTCCACATATATGTATGCTACATGTATATGGAGGGTTAGATGAATGACACCAATGTCCCGATCCTCGTTACGGGTGCGCTGGGAAACATCGGTCGAATGGTCGTGACGGACCTTGTGAATGCGGGCCGTTCTGTGCGCGCCGCGGACATAGATGCGGCAAAAGTGAGCGAGACATTCGGCGAATCCGTAGAGGCCGTGCGGTTTGACTTCACCGACCCATCAACGTGGGATAGCGCGTTCGCGGGGGTCAGGTTGATGTTCCTCATGCGGCCGCCGCAATTGAGCAACATCAAGCGTGACATGGTGCCGTCGTTGGCGGCGGCGAAGGCCGCTGGCGTCACACACATCGTGCTGCTCTCGTTGCAGGGTGCGGAGAACAACAAGGTCGTCCCGCACGCCAAGATCGAGGCCTGGCTGCTCCAGAGCGGTCTGAACTGGACGTTCGTCCGTCCGTCGTTCTTCATGGAAAACCTGTCCACGACGCACGTGACTGACATTCGGGATCGAGACGAGATCATGGTCCCGGCTGGCAACGGGAAGACCGCTTTCGTGGCGGCCGCCGACGTCGCCGCCGTGGCTAGCGTGGCCTTACTCAATCCAGCGGCTCACGTCGATAGGGCGTGGACCCCGACCGGGCCAGCAGCTCTCACCTACGAGCAAGTTGCGGCGACCCTGACCGACGTGACCGGCCGACCAATTCGTTATGCGAAACCGGGTCTGGCCGCGTACATGCGTCACGCGTCCAGTGTCCTGGGCATGCCACGGGCAATGGTGTTGGTCACGCTGGCGATCTACTCCATAGCCCGGCTCGGCAAAGCAGCCGGGCTAACCGACGATGTGGCCGAAGTGACCGGCAAACCCCCGATGTCGTTTGCGGATTGGGCCATCGCCAATCGGCAGGTCTGGTTGCCCGATGCCTGACGCTGACCTGGTCCAAATCGACGAAGCGCTAATGGGTCTTCGCCACCTGTGGTCGACCCCCGATCGGCTGTCTGATTCACGACTAGGTGAAGTCGAATTGTCGACGATGTGGATTGCCGATGCGCTGACCCGGATGGCGGATCGACGAGAGGTGAGCGTGGCCGACCTGGCCGATGCGCTGGATGTCGCCCATTCAACGGCGAGTCGGTTGCTCAACCGGGCCGAGTCGGTCGGTGTTATTGAGCGGCGACCGTCAAGGACCGACGCCCGCCGCGTCACTGTTCGGCTCACTCGGCGCGGGCGCTCACTTGCCCGTGCCGGTACTGCTTTCCGGACCGATTTCTTGGGCCAGGCAATGCGTGATTGGAACGCGGCCGATCGGCTCAGATTCGCCGAGTTGCTCGCGCGGTTTGTCGAGGTCACCCGCGATCAACCAAGGATCACCCATGATCACACCACGGCCGAACGGGGCTGACGACGATGAAGTTTGCGGTTATTGGGGCCACCGGAAAGACCGGCGGGCCACTTGTTGATCTACTGCTCGACCGAGGCAACGAGGTCCGCGTCTTGGTCCGCGAGACAAGGTCATCTCCTTCCTCCTCCAGAAGCTCGGTGGCGCAGTCGTCGCCGATAAGCCCGCAGAGTATGAGGTATTCGCTGCCTCTGAACTGGACTGGACCCTGGTTCGCGCGCCTCGCCTGCAGGATGGTGAGCCGACTGGCGTCGTCGTCGTCACGCGCTAGCGGAGGGTCGAAGTTCGCTGGATGCGACACTAGAGGGACGAAGCCGCGCGTAATCCTCGCCGGCTCCGATGATTTCTGTTCTTTGAGCGACGCACTCTTGCGCGCTCCACGCCGCCGGTGACCCACCCGGTGCGTGCGATTGAAAGGTCCCGTTGACCAACTCCGTCATGTCCGCGCCGCCCCAAGGGCCGACGCGTCCCAGCATTGGCTCACTTCGCGCCAAGTACACGCCACGGGTCATCCGTACCGAGACGCTGGCAGGCCTCGTTGTCGCGCTCGCGCTAATCCCCGAGGCGATCTCCTTCTCGATCATTGCTGGGGTGGACCCCAAGGTCGGGCTCTACGCCTCGTTCACGATGGCGGTGACGATCGCGTTCCTGGGTGGCCGTCCGGCCATGATTTCCGCCGCGACAGGTGCGATCGCGCTAGTGGTGGCACCGCTGGCTCGCGAGTATGGCGTCCAGTATCTGTTTGCAGCCGTGATCCTCGGCGGCATCTTCCAAGTCATCCTCGCCGCCGGCGGAATCGCCAAACTCATGCGGTTCATCCCCCGCAGCGTGATGATCGGGTTTGTCAACGCGCTCGCCATTCTGATCGCGCTCGCCCAGCTCCCCAGCCTGATCGATGTTCCGTGGCTCGTGTATCCGATGGTCTTGGTGGGCATCGCCATGATCGTCGTGCTGCCGCGACTGACCACGGCGGTGCCAGCGCCGCTGGTGGCGATCCTGGTGCTCACCGGCGTCACCTTGCTGGCCAGCCTGAATGTGCCGAACGTCGGCGACGAAGGCACGCTGCCCGACAGCTTCCCCCAGTTCCTGCTACCGGACGTGCCGTTCACCACCGAGACGCTGGGCATCATTGCTCCCTACGCGTTGGCTGTTGCACTGGTTGGTCTGATGGAGTCACTGATGACGGCCAAGCTCGTAGATGACATCACTGACACGCATTCGAACAAGACGCGCGAATCATGGGGTCAAGGCTGCGCGAACGTAGTCACCGGCTTCTTCGGCGGAATGGGAGGCTGCGCAATGATCGGCCAAACCATGATCAACGTGAAGTCAGCCGGCGCCCGCACGCGTCTGTCGACATTCCTTGCGGGCCTATTCCTGCTGATTCTGGTCGTCGTATTTGGTGACGTGGTGTCGCTCATCCCGATGGCCGCGTTGGTCGCCGTGATGCTCATGGTTGCCGCCGCCACCTTCGACTGGCACAGCGTCAAGTTGTCGACGTTGCGACGGCTGCCGAAGACCGAGACCTTTGTGATGGTGGTGACCGTCGCTGTCGTCGTGGTTACGAGCAACCTGGCGATCGGGGTCATCGTCGGTGTCGTCGTGGCGATGGTGATGTTCGCTCGTCGAGTGGCCCACATGGTGGATGTCTCGGTGGTCATGGACCCCGACGAGCAGACCCGCATCTACAAGGTCACTGGCGAGCTCTTCTTCGCCAGTAGCAACGACCTGGTGTTCCAGTTCAACTACGCGACCGATCCCCACGATGTGGTGATCGACATGTCAGACGCGCACATCTGGGACCCCTCAGCGGTGGCTGCGTTAGATTCGATTCAGACCAAGTACGAGTCAAAGGGCAAGACGGCGATCATCGTCGGCATGAACCGCGCGAGCCAGGCGCTGCACTCCCGTCACGCTGGGTCCGTCAGCAACGAGTGATAGGCGGAACTTCGCTGGCGCCAGCCCTCCAGGCCAATCAAGTCGGAGGAGGGATTGGGAATCCCGCACTGGATCTGTGGGTTGCGATTGCATCCAGTCATACCGTCAAGATGCTGATCTGCACAGTACGAGCCGCCGTCACGCTAGCCACCGCAGGAAGGGAGCCAGATGGAGTACGCAGCCCTGGGCGCCTCGTTGACTGCCGGCATGCTGGCGGCGTTCAATCCGTGTGGTTTCGCACTCCTGCCCGGTTACCTGGCGCTGTTTCTGGGCGACGAGCAGTCGGGGCAACGAGCCCATCCGGTTCGGCGAAGTCTGGCCGTTGCTGGCGCAATGACGGCTGGTTTCGTGGCGGTGTTCAGCGCAGTCGGCCTCATCGCCAACATCGCCGAGTGGCGGATCACCGCCTATACCCCCTACGTCACGTTGTTGGTCGGACCGGCCCTGGTGTTGCTGGGCGCGTGGTTGCTGACCGGCCGACAGGTCACCGTCGCGTTGCCCAAGATGCGCGGGACCGTCGGCGGGAGTCCGGCGGGGATGTTCGTCTACGGGATGATCTACGCCACCGTCTCGCTGTCGTGCACGTTGCCCATTTTCCTGATCGCCCTGACGGCGAGTTTGCGCAGCACCAACCCGTTGTCAGCGATGTCCACCGTGATTGC
>JAGNDY010000043.1:0-5573 GCA_018003655.1 Candidatus Nanopelagicales bacterium | reverse complement strand
CCAAACCCCACGACCGAGCCGATCCAGACCCTTCGTCGTTGAGTCGGCGTCCAACAGATAGGAATAGTGCATGAGCACCCAACACCTCGTTGCCCAGCGCAGTGGACGCCGCACCGTCAGGACGGTCGCTGGGTTCGCGGTCGCTGCGGTGGTGACTGTCGTGCTAGCGGCCTGTGGCTCAAGTTCTGCCGAGAGCTCGCAATACGGAAATCCGATGACGCCGATCTCAGCCGAGACGATCGCGGGCAAGCCGACCACGATCCCTGCACCTGGCGAAGCAACCGTGCTGATCTTCTACTCGGTTGGCTGTGGCACCTGCGTCGGCATCACCCAGCACATCGCCACCCTCGCGCCGCAATATCCCAACGCCCAGTACGTCGCGGTGAACATCGATCCGAGCGAGAACGTGCGCACCAGCAAGGGATTTCTGGAGTACATCAAGAGCCCGGCCATGGTTGGTGTGAACGACACCAACGGTGAGATCTCCAAGGCTTACGGGGTGAACGCAGTCAGCACCATCGTGGTCCTGAACAGTGATGGCCAGGTTGTGCTGCAGGCGGTCACGCCACCCAAGGACGACATCACCGCGGCGATGAAGACCGCGACTGCCTAGCGGCGCCTGTGATCCACGATCGGCAGATCAGATCACATCAGATCGAACCGGTCATGATCAGGTGCGCATTGAGTTGTTGATTGCCCCACCACAGCAGGACGAGTGCGGCAATCACCACCCAACCCAGTCTGGTCGGTTTCATGGTGATGTTGACCCATCGGTGAGTGAGATAGCCGACGACGGAACGCGCAACGGCACCGATAGCGGCCAAAGCAAGCACGAATGCGGCGGGATTGAAGTGCCACGCGGTCACCAACTCGCCTCGAGCCAATGCGGTGCTGGCGCGGGTGAGGCCGCACGTCGGAGTGACGACGCCGAATTCCCAGGTTGGCATAGGGAGTTGATAGCTCGGCAATCCGAAAACCGCGAACCCGGCGGCGAGCACCACGCCGATCGCGACGAACCAAATCAGCTTAGGCATCCCATCGAAAGGCTCGCGGGCGATCCGCAACCCCAGTCGTCCGAGCACTCCGCTGCGGGCGGTCTCGCGCTGCTCCAGTTGCATCGTCACCTTGGCAACCTACCTCTGTTTGCGCCGTCGAGCACGGTTTCACGAAGCGTCCGGAGACCGTGGAGATCCTTCGCTAGCACCGGGGTAGCTGCATTCGGATCGTCGTGCCGGTATCGGTTCCGGCGCTTGTGGCGATCAGGGTTCCGTGGTGATCGATGACGATGGCCCGCGCAATCGTGAGGCCGAGTCCGCTACCACCGCCGTCACGGTCGAAGGCACGCGACTCGTCGACGCGGTGGAATCGTTCGAAGATGCTGTCCAGGTGCTCCGCAGGAATGCCGTCACCGTCGTCGATGACGCGTATCTCCACCGCGGTCGGCGTCGTTGTGCAATGCACGCGAACTGATCCACCCGAAGGGGTGTGCCGCAATGCGTTGTCCAGCAGGTTCGCCAGCACCTGTTGTAGCCGGTCACCGTCGGCGGCGACCAGAACGCCCTCGCCGACGATGCCGGAGTTGACGAGGTTCACGGACTTCGCGGCAAACCGCGGCTCACCGCCAGCGACTGCCTTGGACACAATCGGCTGGATTGGTTGGGCGGTGAGCTGCACATGCAAGGCTCCCTCCTGAGCCGCGGCAGCCTCGCGCAGATCATTGCTGAGCCTGCGCAGCCGGGTTACCTGCTCTCGCATGGTGGCGAACGATTCCGGTGAAGCTGGCACCACCTTGTCCTCCACACCGTCGATATACGCCTCCAGCGTCGCCAGCGGAGTGCGCAGCTCGTGTGCGAGGTCAGCCAACATCCGGGCACGGGTGGCGTCGGTGGACGCGAGCTGATCGGCCATTTCCCCGAACGCAAGCGACAATGCGCTGAGTTCCTGACCGAATGCAGGCCTGGGCACGGCGACCTGATAGTTGCCAGCGGCGACCGATTCGGAAGCCGCAGCGAGTTCAGAAATTGGTCGCGCAACCCTGCGGGCGAGGAACCAGGAGAGGAAGCCAGCAGCGATTCCTGCCGCGATTGTCGCGACCAACATGGAGAGGGCGAACGAGGATTCGAACGCGTTGCGCACGTGCAGTTGCACGCCGGGGGTGTCCTCCCCGCTCCGGGCAAGGTGATCGGCGAAGACGCGGGGAGCAACAATGGCCGCGGTCAATAGCAACGTGGCTGCTCCCACGAAGACCACGATGAGTTGGCCGGCGAACAGCCGAGTCGTCAGGCCGAGTTGGTGCTTCACTTGTCGGCCACCATTCCGTAGCCGACTCCGCGGACCGTGCGAATGACGGCGGGTTCAGCGGCGTCGTCACCGAGTTTGCGACGCAGGTGACCAATGTGGACGTCGACGATGTGTTCGTCGCCGTACCAATCCGAACCCCAGACGGAATCGATGAGTTGGCGACGGGTGAATGCCATCCGTGGCCGAGCAGCCATGGTTGCAAGGATGTCGAATTCCGTTCGGGTCACCTCAAGTTCGCGGGTGCCCATCCACGCTTTGCGCGCTAGTCGATCGATGGAAAGATCGTTGAGCCGCAGCAGCTCGCTGGCTGGGTCGATCGCGGCTTCGACGTCTGATCCTGACCCCGCATCCAGTCCTACCGTCGTTCGGGGCCGTCGCAGCATCGCGCGAACCCGGGCCACAAGTTCGCGCGGCGAGAACGGCTTGACCACGTAGTCGTCGGCGCCCATGGACAGTCCTACGACCTTGTCGATCTCTTCGTCGCGCGCAGTCAACATGATCACGTAGCAGTCGGTGAAGGTGCGCAGTTGGCGGCACACTTCGATCCCGTCGAATCCGGGCAACATCACGTCCAACACCACGAGGTCCGGCGATAACTCCCGGACCGCCTGGATCGCGTCAGGGCCAGTGTGGGCGGTGCTGACGCGCAATCCCTCGCGCTCAAGATACGAGGCAATCACTCCTGCCAGCGCGACCTCATCGTCTACTACCAAGACGCACGGCTGCTCGGACACCACTGCCCCTTCATCAATACGCGCGACGGCCCACGTCCACCTGCCACCTCGGTGGACCCGCCACCTCGGTGGACCCGCTACTTGCGCGGAACGTACGGAGCCGCTTGGGAACCGTTGGCCAGCGTACGCCGAAGCTGCTGGTACTGCTCCTGGTCGATCTCTCCACTAGCGAGCCGCCGGTCGAGGATCTGTCGGGCGCTTTCGGTAGCGGCGGGTGTCCGTTTGTCGGATCGCGTCAAGGTGACCAACGCCCAAGCCCCGAACCCGAGGCTGATCAGCAAGACGACCAGCATCATCCCGATCATCCAGCCGTTCCCCCAAGAACCGCCTACGTCATTCCAGTCCATCATGGTGTCCTCCTTAGCCACGATCCACATTGCTACGGCCTCCTGAAGCTCTGCTGTGAACCACATGAAGGTTTGATGAAGCCGGTGGCAGGGCTGGTCCGTGCCACATGTATGCCGATCTTCACCAAACCTCCATGAAACCTCCGTAGGTTCCACGGGTTGTCGAGCAAGGCTGTGGCCATGCCTCCTGTGCGCGAGTTGACTCGGCGCGAAATCCTCGGCGGGTTCGTGGGATTGGGCGTCGTTGCCGGACTGGCTGCCTGCGGGCAACGCTCAACCGGGACCGTCTCTCCTGCAGCGATTGCGTCGGCCGAGGCCGCTCGACCCACATCGGGGGCAACGAGAACCCTCAAGCTGCGCGCCCAACCCGTCGAGCACGATCTGGGCGGTCGGATCGTCAGCACCTGGGGTTACGGCGGGTCCGTGCCGGGTCCGGTGCTGCGGGCGAACGTTGGCGACCGCGTCAAGATCGCGTTCACCAATGACCTGCCGGAGGACACGAGCGTGCATTGGCATGGCCTGGCGATTCGCAATGACATGGACGGAATGCCGGGCGTCACGATGCCGCCGATACCGCAGGGTCGCGGCTTTGATTACGAGTTTGTGCTCCCCGATTCCGGAACCCACTGGCTACATCCGCACACCGGCCTGCAACTCGACCGCGGTCTGTACGCGCCGTTTATCGTCGACGATCCGAATGAGTCGGGTCGCTACGACCGCGAGTGGATCGTCGTGCTCGACGACTGGACAGACGGCGTGGGGAAGACTCCCGATGCACTCATGGCCGACTTGAAGGCCGGTGGCGGTTCCATGGGCGGCGGCATGGGCGGCAATTCGCGCATGGGTGGCGGCATGGGGATGTCGGCTGGGGACTCCGGCGGTGGTGGTGGCATGGGGATGGGTGCCACGGACGCTGGTGACGTCGACTATCCGATGTACCTCATCAACGGCCGCGCCGAGACCGATCCGGACGTGCTTCGAGCCAAGCCGGGCCAGCGAGTACGCGTGCGCATCATCAACGCCGCTGCTGACACGATCTTCAACGTCGCACTCGCCGGGCACAAACTGGACGTGATCGCCAGCGACGGCTACCCGGTACAACCGGTGTCAGCCGACTCGCTGCAGATTTCGATGGGTGAGCGATATGACGCGATCGTCGAACTGAAGGACGGCGTCTTCGTCTTGGTCGCCGAACCACTTGGCAAGTCGGGTCAGGCGCGAGCCCTTGTGCGGACAGGTTCGGGATCAGTTCCCGCTCCATCCGTTCGCCCGAGCGAGTTGCAGCAGGAGCCGCTCACCGTACGCGGACTGGCAGTCGCCGACGGGTCGGAACTGGCCGCAGGTTCCGTCGACACTGAACAGGGTGTGCGACTCGCAGGCAGCATGTCCGACTACAGGTGGACGATCAACGGCCGGACGTATGACCAGACCGAGCCGCTGACGATCCAGCAGGGACAGCTCGGTCGATTCCACCTCACCAACCACTCGATGATGCCGCACCCGATGCACGTCCATGGGCACACATTTCAGGTGGGTGATGCAGGTGGTCGGGGCCCGCGCAAGGACACCGTCCTGGTGCCAGCGATGGGCTCAGTCGCGATTGATCTTCGGGCCGACAACCCTGGCAAGTGGATGGTCCATTGCCACAACCTCTACCACGCGGAGGCCGGAATGATGACGCGTCTGGATTACACCGCTTGAGCGTGAAATGCCGTAACCCAGAGGAACTGACCCACTTCAGAAAGAGGAAACATGCGTTATCGAGTTGCCATAGCCACCGCGGCAGCAGTCGTTGCCATCACCGCATTTACGACGGGTTGCAGCAGCAATACCGCAGATGCACCAACGCCACCGCAATCCGCGTCGTCCCGAAGCCTGACCGGCAACGCGGCGGAGATTGCTTTTGCTCAGTTGATGATTCCGCACCATCAGCAGGCGGTTGAGATGGCAGACCTGGCCCTGCAACGCAGTGATTCTGCGCAAATCAAGAGCCTGGCTACTCAAATCAAGAGCGCCCAGGGGCCGGAGATCACCCAGATGCAGGGATGGCTCACCGAATGGGGAGCTCCGACGGGTATGCCGACCACAGCCGACTCCGGCGATATGGCTGGCATGGACATGGGCGGGATGAGCTCGGACGGAATGATGACCAGCGAGCAGATGTCGTCCTTGGGATCAACTCGCGGCGCCG
>JAGNDY010000042.1 GCA_018003655.1 Candidatus Nanopelagicales bacterium | reverse complement strand
GCAGCATTCGTTGCACCTCAACTGACGAGGGCATCTCCTCGGAGGTTTCCAGCAGCAACACGCAGCCCGCATAGTCCTCCACGGGGCGAACCCAACGCCCGACAGCCAGGTTCCAGTGCAGGATCTCCAGGTTCCCGCCCCAGGTGCGACCAGTCACGACTTGCTCTGCGTTGTGCCAGATCCAGCCAGGCTCAGCGGTGACTGGCAGCGGTGCGTCGAGCGAGGGGCTCGTGCCCCAGTCAGCGTGGAGGTCGGTGAAGACGTCGACGGGCATCACCTCAACGGTCTCGGTCGTGAACAGTGCGTGTCGCAGGGACTGCGCGGAGACAGGGTGCAGGCCGCCCCTGCGGGCGAGGTGCACCATCGTCGAACCCCCGTGGTAACCGACGATTCCGAGGTTCCACAACCAATTCAGGAGGTTCGTGTTGTCGCTATACCCGACGAAAGGCTTCGGGTCGGACAGGACAATGTCACGGTCCAGGTGTGGGAGCACGGTTATCTGGTCGTCGCCACCAATCGTGGCCAGGACCGCCCGGATCGTCGGGTCTGCGAACGCAGCCATCAGATCAGCGGCGCGCTCCTCGGGTGCGGCGTCAGGCTTCCTCGTTGTGGGGTACTCGACGGGGACTAGCCCGAAGTGCTCCGACAGCGCCCGCAAACCCACCTCGTGGACCGCGGGGTGATGCGCCGGACCAGCCCACGAGGGCGAGACAACTGCGACTTTGTCACCAGTGTGCAGCTTCGGCGGCGCTGACAGTTCCATGGCAGATCACCCTAGTTCCGTCAGTTGGCAAACGTCGATTCGCTTGCTGCCTGGGAGGCGACGGGAAGTGGACTAGCCGTTCTCTGGGGACCAGCGCAGAATCGCGGCGACTTCGCCGGAGCCGGGCACGTCCTCTCGGCGGACTGCGAGCACGTCCCCGCCGGTCAACCATGTGCGGCGCGCGATCTCGTCGACGATCCCGTATGACTGCGCGTCCTCACCGCCAGCGAGTGTGACGGCGCCAGTCGACTCATCGATCGTGCCCGGCAGGGCGGCGTCGATGTCAACGAAGAGTGTCTCGACCATGCCGAACGTTGCCGCCCTGGCGACGTCGGCAACATCGGTCTTTGCGCGGCCTTGCTTCACCCGGCCCTCGAAGGTCTCGCGGACCTCGGCCAGCTCCGCCGCGTGCGCTTTGTCAAGAACCTCACGCGCTCTGGCAGCTAGCTCTCCGGGTGACTCATCATCGGGATTCCCGGTCAAAGTGGCGTCGGCAAGATTGGGGTAGGTGTTCCACTGGCGGTAGATGGAATCCAGCGGGCTAGCCGCCGCTAGTACCAGCAGCACGTCACGGCCGACGAGCAGCGGACGTAGCGCTTGATCGACGGCGCGTGAGTATTGACCCAGCCGCATCTTCTGCCCCTCAGACCCCTGTACGCGTCCGTGTTGCTTGCGCCCGCTGATGGAGGGAACTCCGACTGCATCCACTGCACTGTTCGGCATGTCTGGAACATTCACGAGTTGTGGATCACCCTCGGGAAACACCTCAAGAACGCGGGCCTGATTCTGCGAAATCGCGAGCACGTACGCGGCTTTTGTGAACGTCACCGCACGCAATAGCGGTTTGAGGTGGAAACGATCTGACACATGGACCGAGTCGGAAAGGTGGTTGGGGAGTTGGAAGGTAGAGACGGTGTCTGCGGTGAGGAATACCGCCAGGCTGCGCGCTTGGTGCGCCCAAAAATCCTCATCGTCGTCAAGGTCGTCGAGCATCTCATCCATGGCGAGCAAAACTTGTTTGTCCTGACCGGCCGCTTCTAACTGTCCGCGCGCGTCACGCCAGAGGTTCGCCAACACGACCCGGGGGGCCTGGTTGTCACCGATCTCTTCAGTTGCCAGGTAGATCGTGACGCTGCCGGGCCGGCGCTCCAGCATCAGTTGGTCAATTTGTGCCCGATCTGGCAATGAGAGATGCAAATACATTCAGATTCCTTCGCTTGAGGCGACTGGGTTCGGTACGTGAACGCGATCGTATCTGGACGGCTCTGTCAGTGATGTGCGAGGCGGACCTGAGAAATCGCTCAGAGCGCGAAGCTCAGTCGACGCCGCTTGAGACGCTGTGTGGAGGTGCCGGGAATCGAACCCGGGTCCATCGGTACCAATCAGAGGCTTCTACGTGCGTAGTCGTGTTGAACGCGTTCTCGGCCTTCCCACTGTCGTACGACCCTGCGGGAAACGCGGCCCAGTCACTGTTTGATGTCCCTCGCGCTCCCGATGACCGGAGCGGTTGGTGAGTCTCCTAGTCGACGCCGGACACCCGAGGGGAGACACCCCTGGGCCGACGGGTTATCACTTTCGCTTAGGCAGCGAGAGCGACGTCAGCCTTGGCTGACACACCAGTGCGATTTGAATCGGCACTTGTTGTTTTCAACGGGTCGTTAACGAGATAACCGTTGATCCTCGGCACGCTTCACTCATCTCAATAACCGATGTCGAAACCGTTCACCCCCTGTGTAGTTATCCCCCGAGTCTACGCAGCCGACCGACAAACGTCACTTCGCTTTGGAGCGCCGTGTGATCGCGACGGGTGGGCAACCCCAACACAGTGCCTCGCTCCGGTGACCAAGTCGGGAGCCAACCGAGGTCGGATGTAAGTCGAATCACACCCCGCGGTGGTGTGTGGATGGGGCGCTGCGGGGCATGACCTACTCAGACCCTGGAAGGGAATTGAGACATGGATACCACTGCAGTAACAATGACCACCCTCTACGCCGGCATGCCGCTGTGGTCATGGATCGCGGCTGGCTTTGCCGTGGTCGTGCTGCTAGTACTCGTCTTTTCGGTGGCTGCCGCAAGTCGCAAACGGTCGCGCTGGGACCACGCCTTTGACATCCGCATGGCCGATGCGCGCTGGTTTGCCGACTCCCTCACTCTCGCGGTCGCCGACCGAACCAAGGGCACCCCGGAACTCGTTCGGACGTGGACCGACGGCGTTCCCCGGATGTCCACGCTGTCCCAACAGCTATTCGAACTCTCGACGGTGGCTCCCACGGATAAGCGGGCGATCCAGCCTCGCTACGTCGCCAACGCGGTGGACAGTCTGCGTCAGGCTCTCGATGCCGACGTCCGCTTGCGGACCCAGGGCTTCGCGCCCGGGCAAGACAGTCTCATCGCTGAATCGGCAATGGTCGTGAGCAGCCGTCGCCGCGACCTCGATGACGTGCTCGCCAGGTACCACGGCTAGGTCGAGGTAGGGCCAGTCGAACTTCGGACTAGGCGCGAACCCCGAACAGCCGGGCACCCGCTCCCCACAGGACCTGGCGCAGCCAGACATCACCGAGCCCAAGTTGCGCCAGTGCATCGATCGCCTCGACATAGGGGTAGGGGATGTTTGGGAAGTCCGATCCAAACAACACGTCGCCGCGCAAACCCGCATCAGTCAGCCGAGGTTTCAAGGCATCAGGAAAGGGTGCGAGCTGGTTCATGAACGCGGTGAACGCCATGGTGGTGTCCAACCGGACCCCGGGGTAGTCATCAGCTAGGTCCAGGAAGCCCCCGTACTCGGGGGCGCCCATGTGAGCGATGATCAGCTGCAGTCTGGGGTGTGCCGTCAGGACATCGCGTACCGGACCTGGTCCGGTGAACTCACCCGGTACCGGTCCCGACCCACAGTGAATGACAATCGGGATGGCCGAATCCGCCAGGAGTTCCCACACCGGATCCAGTAGCGGGTCTCGTGGATCGAAGGCACCCACCTGCAGGTGCAGCTTGAAGCAGCGCGCACCGGAATCCACCGCAGCCTTGACGTAATCCTGGACCCCGGGCTCCGGATAGAACGTCGCGGTCTGGATGCAATCGGGCGTTGCCGCGGCAAAGTCCGCCGACCACCGGTTCAGCCAGTCCGCCATTCCCGGCTTGTGCGCATAGATCATCGATGTGAAGGCCCTGACCCCGAACGACCGCAGGATCGTGAGCCGGGCGTCCGCGCTATCCCGGTACTCAATGGGCCATGGCACGCCGTAGACGGACTCGGCCCGGTCGAAAACCGCCCACACCTTCTGCATGACCGGCTCGGGCATGAAGTGGGTATGAACGTCGACAACCCCGGGGATCCCCAGCTCGTCGATGATCCGGAGGGGCTCAGCCGTCATAGCCCTTGGCACGACGACCTATCGCCCGATCGGCCTCTCGTTTGGCGTCCCGTTCTGCGATCGCGTTGCGCTTATCGTACGACTTGCGGCCCTTGGCCAGAGCGATCTCGACCTTGGCGTAGCCATCCTTGAAATACAACGCCAGCGGGACGATTGTCAGGCCACCTTCGCGGGTCTTGTTGGCAATCTTGGCGATCTCATCGCGGCGAAGCAGCAGCTTTCGATTGCGTCGCGGTTCGTGGTTGGTCCAGGTGCCTTCGGTGTACTCAGGGATATGAACGCCGCGCAGCCAGATTTCGCCGTCATCGACGGTCGCGTAGCCATCAACGAGCGACGCGTGCCCAGCGCGCAATGACTTGACTTCCGTCCCTTGCAAAACGAGGCCAGCCTCGAACGTCTCGATGATCGAGTAGTCATGGCGGGCTTTGCGATTCTGGGCGACGACCTTTCGGCCTTGCTCTCGTGCCACAGCTACGCGCCCCTAGGGATATCGACCAGATCCTGCGAGATGCATGCGCAACTCATCCAGACCAGCAAGATACGCGATGCTTCGATTCCCCGAACCAACCCATGGGTTCGTAGGGCACGCCGTTGACGTGGACCTCAAAGTGCAGGTGGGGACCGGTCACCCAACCCGTCGATCCGACGTAGCCGATCACCTCGCCGCGCCTGACATTCTCGCCATTGCGAACCACGATTCGCGACTGATGCGCATACATCGTCGACAGTCCGCCGCCGTGGCTGATCAGCGTGTGGTTCCCATACGGGCCGCCGTAGTCAATGGAAATCACACGGCCGCCGGCGGCGGCGTGAATCGGCGTCCCAGCACCAGCACCGATGTCGTCACCGGTATGACACGAGTGATACCCGTACACCGGATGGACCCGCCAACCGGTCCGTCCACCGGCCGATACTCCCGGTGTCGGCCAACTGAGGTGCCCACCTGATGACCCACCGGAGTTCCCACCGGAGTTCCCGCCACCCTTGTGGCCACCGGAATTTCCGCCGCCGGAGCTCCCGCCGGACGAGCCCCCAGAGTTGGCGCCATTGCTATTCCCGGCCGAGTTCTTGTCCCGCTGTTGGCGGGCCTTCTCTCGAGCCCGCTCCTCGCGCGCTTTGCGCGCGATCTTGCGCTGCTCGGCGAGCAAGGCGTCGTACATGGCCTTGACGGAGTTACGTTGTCCGGCCGCCACCCTCAACGCCGCACCCTGTTGGGCTACCAGCTTGTCGACCGTCGCCTTTGCATCGGCGGTTCTGCTTAACGCGGCCGCAGTGACCTGAACTTGCTTTGCAGCATCGTCGCGCCGCTGTTGCGCGACATCTTGGAGTTTGCGCATTTCGGTCAGCTTGCGGGCAAGCAATGCAGTCGCTTCGGCAAGTTGGCCCAGCGTCTGATTGTTTCCGCGGGACACCCGTTTGATCGACGCCATGCGCTCGGCAAACTGGCCCGGATCCGACGAGTCGAGCAGGATGCGCAGCTCCTCGAACCCACCACCGGACGTGTAGACGGCCCTGGCCAACATCGCGATCCTCGCTCGCAACGCCGCGACCTCGGCCTCGATCTTGACAACCTCGGCCTGCGCGGAAGAAACGGCCTTCTCGGCTGCGTTCAAGGCGGCAGCCGCCGCCGCTGCAGCCTTCTGCGACGCGGCGACAGAAGCCTTCGCCGCAGCGAGCTGGGTCTGGGCGTTGGGCAGCTTGGCCTTTGCGTCGTCGAGCGCCTTGCGGGCGGCATTGACCTTCTTGTTGGCGCCAGCCAGATCATCGTCTGCGGAGGCGAGTTGGTCGTTGACGTTGGTCGGAGTTGCCAACGAGGGCTTGGCACCAGCCATGCCCGCCGACGCTTGCGACGGAACCATCGCAACCGACACCAGGCCAGTCAGGCCAGCGAGCAGGGCAACCGTACGCACACGGTGCGAGCCACGGTCAGCGTCGCGGGTCTGAGTGTCACGAACTGTCGTCATCTGGCCTCCTTCGCTGGATCTCGTCCGTTCAATCCTGCGCACAAAGCTCCGCGCCAATCAGACTTTTAGGTACCTGCGCACAGTCAGTAACGCCGCCGCACCAGACAGGACCACACCGGTCACGAAGATGATGATCATCACTTGAATGACTTCGGGCCAACCTACAAAGGCGGTGAATCGGAATGATGGTTCGAGGACTTGGTCGACGAGGAAGTGCTTCTGGGCGGCAATCGCGCCAACGGCCAGCAACCCACCGACGGCTGCCGCAATCACCGCTTCCAGGAGGAACGGAAGCTGGATATAGAGGTTGCTCGCCCCCACCAACTTCATGATCCCGGTCTCTCTGCGGCGGCTATAGGCCGCGACGCGCATCGTGTTGACAACCAGCAGCACGGTGACGAACAGCATGGCAATCGCGATCCCCAGAGCTATCGCCTGGAGTCCGCCCAGGATCTTGAAGAACTTGGCGAGCAGCTTGCGTTGATCCTGAACCTGTTCGACACCCGACATGTTCCCGACGGCGGCGGCCACCGTCGCGAATTCCTCCGGGTTGGCGAGCTTGACCCGGAAGGATTCGGGCATTGACTCGGCTGTGACGTTCTCAAGGATTGGCGAGTTTTTGAACTGGGTCCGGAAGCGGTCGTACGCCTCCTGTGCTGACTCGTAGTAGACCTCTTCGACGGTTGGACTGAGGCTGGTCAGTTTGGTCTTGATGGCTTCGCGCTGCACGTCTGTGACGGGACCGCCCGCACACACCTTCGGATCAGATGCCTGACCGCACAGGAACACCGAGACCTCGACCCGGTCGTACCAGTAGTCCTTCATCGCATCGACCTGCCCGCGCACAAGCAGACCGGTACCGAACAAGGTGAGCGATACCGCGATCGTCAGGATGACCGCGATGGTCATGGTGAGGTTGCGGCGTAAGCCGTGGCCTACTTCTTTGAGCGCCAATCCCAAGCGTCGCATCGTCGGCCCCTACCCTGCGTACCCATAGACGCCGCGAGCTTCGTCGCGGATCACCCGACCACCGACGAGCTCGATCACGCGTTTGCGCATCTGGTCAACCATCGCGGCGTCGTGGGTCGCCATGATCACGGTGGTCCCAGTTCGATTGATTCGATCGAGTAGTCGCATGATGCCCAGCGAGGTCGAAGGATCGAGGTTGCCCGTTGGCTCGTCTGCGATCAGAATCGGTGGCTTGTTCACGAAGGCCCGAGCAATGGCGACGCGCTGCTGCTCGCCACCGGATAACTGGCCGGGCTTGCGATTGGCGAGTTCGGTCAGGCCAACGAGCTCAAGCGCATCGGCAACCGCGGGTTTGGTCTTGGATCGTGATTCGCCAATGACTTCCAGCGCGAATGCCACATTCTGCGAAACGGTCTTCTCCGGAAGAAGCCGGAAATCCTGGAAGACTGCGCCCATCTTGCGACGCAAGGGCGGAACCCGCCAGCGGCGCAGCTTTGCGACATCTTTGTCGTTGACAAACACACGCCCATCCGAGGCCTTCTCTTCACGCAGCAGGAGACGCAAAAACGTGGACTTGCCCGAGCCAGAGGGCCCGACGAGGAATATGAACTCGCCGTCATCAATCTGGAGGCTGACGTTGTCCAGCGCAGGCGAGCCCGCGCTCTTGTATCGCTTGGTGACCTCTTCGAAACGAATCACAAGCAGGAACCTCGTCAGCGAGTCGTTGGTGGACTGAGTCGTTGGTGAACTGACTGGCCCAGGGCCAGTGCCGTGCGGGGGGAAGCCCGGCCCTATAGGGCGCGGCCGCCAGCGGGACTCACCCTATGCCGGGGGGAGTCGTAGATCGGGTAATCGCGGTTAGCGCGTGTCACAACCACATCTGCCCACAGCGCAGACACCACATCGCACCTACCGAACGTTCACGCCGGACCGGTCAGCCGGTTGGACTACATCTGGGCGGCAGCTTGGCCAATCGCGGCAGCCAGCAGTGGTCGCGGCAGGCCCACCTCGTCAGCGATCATGACCCCGGCATCGCCATAGGCCGCGATAGCTGCCAGCGTCCGACCGTCGAGCGCGTCTGGTAGCTCGTCGGCCGTCACAGTCCCGAAGACCCGACAGATCAGGGCTTGGGCCGCCTCTATGACAGCTGGGTCATCGGCAGGTACCAAATCCGGGTACGCGGCAGCTGCCGACCGGGCCATGGAACCAGTCACCAATTCGGCCGCTTTCGGCTCGTCCTGGGCGATGCTGAGCGCGAGCAGAGCCGCCACGTTGGACAGCGCGATTGCCGTGTTGAGGATCTGCGTGTTGTGCATGGGTGCCTCCAGCGCCCCCCGCAAGCCCGTCATGAAGGGCGCCGAGGACTCCGAATCAAGGTACGAGGCGAACTCGCCGCCGACGTAGCGAACGACCTCATCGTCAATGGACGATTTGGTCTCTTCGGCGAGGGGAACGAAGTGCAGCACGTGACAGACCATAACCCGACGTTCAAACGAATCGGGACCACGCCTCGGCAATCGGGAGGTTGTTCAAGCAAAGCAACCCGATAATGAAAATCATTGTCATTTAGCCTACGATGGTGCTCTCCGTCGAACTGAGGTTCCCAGTGACCGCCATTCCATTGGCTGCGCCGCCGACAGGCACCGAGCGCGACACCATCGTGTCGATGCACGACGTCTCCGCTGTCCGCAACGGCAGCACGATCTGGCAAGGGGCGGACCTGGCGATCCCGACCGGAGCTTTCACGGCCATCATCGGGCCCAACGGCTCCGGCAAGAGCACGCTTGTCGCGATGATCCTCGGTCAGCTGGCACCCGGCAAGGGGTCGCTTGAAGTCTTCGGGCACAAGCCCAGGACAGGTAATCCCGACATCGGCTTGGTCCCACAGAATCGCGAGCTTCAGCACGCCGGCCTCGTCTTGTGCCGCGATCTGGTTGCCCTCGGGATCGCGGGCACCCGCTGGGGCCTAGGGCTGCGCGGTCGTGGGATTGATGACCGGGTCGACGCCGCGCTGGCCGCAGTGGACGCGACCGCAATCGCTGATCGCCGCTTCGGGGAGGTGTCCGGCGGGCAGCAGCAACGCATCTCTATCGCTCAGGCGCTCATCAACAACCCGAAGCTGCTGGTGCTCGATGAACCGTTGGCCGGCCTCGACCTGCAGGGCCAAGTTGATCTGGTCGAACTCATTCACCACATCAATCACGAACGTGGCGTGACGGTTCTTTTCGTCACCCACGACCTCAACCCGCTACTGCCTCATATTGATTCGGTCTTGTACCTCCTGGACGGCCAGCCGAGATTCGGCGCGGCCGACGAGGTAGTCGACGCTGCCCTGCTGACTCGGTTGTACGGCACCCCGGTGCAAGTGACCCGTACGGCTGACGGGTGCGTCTTCACGAGGACCGAATGGTGAGCAACGGCCTTGCGACGATCGTCAACAACTCCAACACCGTCTCCGGAATCGAACTGTTGACGACGCCATTCATGCGCAATGCCTTGATTGCCGGCACGCTCATCGCGATTGTTGCCGGCGTCGTTGGCTACTTCGTTCTGCTGCGCGACCTACCGTTCGCCACTCACGCCGTGGCACACATCGGATTCCCTGGCGCGACCCTGGCGGTGTTGGTGGGAGTCACTCCGGTCGCGGGTCTGATTGTGGGCTGCGTTGGCGGCGGACTCGCCATCGGCGTCATGGGCCACCGAGCCCGCGACCGCGAGGTAGTCACCGGAACGGTGCTGGCCTTCGCATCCGGCCTCGGAATCCTCTTCAACAGCCTCGGAACGTCTCAGTCGGGGTTGCTGACAAACATCCTGTTCGGCAACATCCTGGCCGTTTCAAGCACGCAGGTGATGGTCTTCGCGGTGATCGCAGTAGGCGTGCTCGGGGTGCTCGCGATCACCGGCCGCCAGCTCATGTTCGCCTCGATCGATCCCGTCGTGGCGCAAGCGCGCGGTGTCAGAGTGCGAATGCTCAGTGGCGTGTTTCTGGTGGCGATGAGTCTGGTCATTGCCACCTGCGTCACGGTCGTGGGCGTACTGCTGATCTTCGCGTTGCTCGTAACGCCGGCCGCAACCGCGATCAAGGTCACGGCGCGACCGTTCCGGGTTGTCGTTGTCGCGACGGGAATCGCGTTGGTCAGCGTGTGGGGCGGTCTGGTGGTCGCGACCTACCAACCGTGGCCACCCAGCTTCGTCATCACGACAATCGCCTGTGCCTTCTGGGTGCTGGTGCCATTGGGCATGCGACTGCGCCGACCCGGATCGGGCTCACCGGTCGTGCTTCAGACGGCATCCTCGTAGGCGTCGCCGAAGGAACGACTTGGCCGCGGGCGCGGTGTGCTCAGATCGATGAGCGCACCGGCGGCGGCGCCCCCGGCGGATACCGTCAAGCGGGCAACCTGACCGGACAGGGAGCCCAACGCCGCCAGTCGCACGGGAACCGCCGCGGCACTGAGCAAGCCAGCCGAGGCCGCCCCGACGGACACCAGGTTGATACCGGCGACACCCGTGGAAAGCCAGGACGACGGATTGGCGCCCAGCAGCGTGGCTGGCAGGTCCAGTGGCCCGGGCGCGATGTCTGCGGACCTCGTTGGCGGCGTTGGATTGAGCGACGCGAGTTGGTCGCGCGCAGTCGATTCGGTCATGTCATTCCCCCAAGTAGTGCGAAGCTGCCCGACGTGATCGGCGACTCGCGATGCGGCACCGGCAGTGCCGCTTCTCGATCACGGGAACTGGCGATTCCCGGGATCAGCATGCTGACTGAAAGCGGCACCCAGTTGAATTGAGGATGGCGCCCAGATGAAGTCTCACCCAGAGACTTCGTCGGCTACTGCTGGTCTGGCCTCGTCAGCGGAAACAACACAGTCTCGCGAATGTTGCGCCCTGTCAAAAACATTATGAGCCGGTCAATCCCCATGCCCTGACCACCGGCTGGAGGCATCCCGTATTCCAATGCGCGCAGGAAGTCCTCGTCGACCTCCATCGCCTCGGCGTCACCGGCGGCGGCCAGCATCGACTGCGCCGTGAGCCGGTCACGTTGGTCGATCGGATCGATCAACTCGGTGTAGGCGGTGCCGAGTTCGGCTCCCCACGCGACGAGATCCCACCGCTCCGCGAGACGCGGCTCCCCAGGCTTCTTTCGCGTGAGGGGTGATACCTCGGTCGGGAAGTCCGAGTAGAAGACCGGAGTGGTGGTCGTCGCCTCACACAAGTGCTCGTACATCTCAAGCACAACCTGGGACGGACCCCACGACGGGTCACGCGCGATGTGCGCCTTCTCGCACAGCCGGATCAGAGTGTCCATCTCTGTGTCCGGGGTGACAGGCTCCCCCACCTTCTCCGAGACCGCATCATGCAGCGTGATGACGGGCCAGTCTCCGGAAATGTCGACCACGTCGTAGCCCTCGCTCATGTCATAGGACCCTGCGCGCGGACGCCAGACCACAGGCTCGCCATGCACAGCGATGGCCGCATCCAGGATGAGTTGACGGGTCAGGACGCGCATCGTGTCGTAGTCGCCGTAGGCGTCGTACATTTCCAGGCTGGTGAACTCAGGGTTGTGCGTCGAATCGGCGCCTTCGTTGCGGAAGTTGCGGTTCATCTCAAAGACGCGCTCGGCACCACCGACCAGCAACCGCTTGAGGTACAGCTCCGGCGCGATGCGCATGTAGAGCTGCATGTCGTAGGCGTTGATGTGGGTCACGAAGGGGCGCGCATTGGCGCCACCGTGCACCCGCTGCATCATCGGCGTCTCGACCTCAAGGTAATCGCGCTGCCACAACGACTCCCGGATCGACCGCACCATGTCTGAACGCATGGCCAACATGTCGCGGGCCTCGTTGTTGACGATCAAATCCACGTAGCGCTGCCGTACACGTGCCTCCGGATCGCTGAGCCCCTTGTGTTTGTCGGGCAGCGGAACGAGGCACTTGGAGGTAATCACGAACGACGAGGCGAGCACCGACAACTCGCCACGCTTGGAGGTGATGACCTCGCCCTTGACCCCGACGATGTCCCCGAGGTCGACGTCGTTCTTCCAGTCGTGCAGCGCCTGCTCGCCGGACTCAGCCAGCGTCAGCATCACCTGGATCTCACCGGACCAGTCACGTATGGTCGCGAAGCAGATCTTGCCGGAGACCCGATTCAGCATCAATCGACCTGCGATTGCGACCTGCTGACCGGTCTTGACGTCGGCCTCAAGTTCCCCGAACTGTGATCGGATAGTGCCGATGCTCGTCGATCGCTGGAACGAGGTTGCGTAGGGGTCGATCCCCCGCTCGCGCATGGCGGCCAATTTGTTCCGTCGGATCCGTTCCTGCTCGGGAAGGTCGGCATATGGGTCGGCCGCCAGTTCCGCCCGGGCGAGTTCAAGCTCGCGAGTGTGTGTCTGTTCATATGCCGCCATGAGCGCGACCGGTGAGGCTGCGCATGCCTGCCGCAAGGGCGACTGCGCGGGGCCGCGGCGACGGAACCAACTGCTTGGCTTGGGCAGACTGATGAACCCTTCGGCAGCTGCGGAGGCCAGACCAACCCTTGGCAGGTCGCCGGTGTTCTCGAACATGAGGTAGCGCGGGAACCAATCGGGGTCGTACTTGGCGTTCGACCGGTATAGCGACTCGAGTTGGAACCACCGCGAAGCAAACACCAGCAGCCACCGGGTCGACCGGATCACCGGGCCCGCCCCGATTCGCTCCCCGTCGGCAAAAATGGCCCGCATGACGGCGAAGTTCAGCGACACCCGGTCGGCACCGATCAAGGGGCCGGCAGCGATCAGGCTGGCAACCATGAACTCCATGACGCCGTTTTCGGAGTCTCGCGATCGGCGCATCAGATCCAGCGACAGTCCGGTCTTGCCCCACGGCGAGAAGGACAACAGCGCTTCGAGGTTGCCTTCGGCATCGAACGTCTCCACCAGTACGCAGCGACCGTCCAGAGGATCACCGAGTCGGCCGAGAGCCATCGAGAAGCCACGCTCATTATCGGTGTCGCGCCACCGATCGGCAGCATCAATCGCCTCGTTCATCTCCTCCTTCGAGATGTCCGAGTGCCGCCGCACTCGTGCCGTGTATCCGGCGCGCTCGATGCGCGACACGGCTTGCCGCACGACGCGCATTGAACGACCGTCGAGGTTGAAGTTGCGGAACTCGATAATCGCCTCATCGCCGAGTTCGATCGCACCGAGTCCAGCTCGCCGATAGGCCTCTGCCCCCTGCCTGCTGGCACCCATGACAGCTGGCGCCCACGCGTGACGGTGCGCTTCTTCAAGCCACGCCTCGATCGCCAGCGGCCAAGCTTCCGGATCGCCTACCGGGTCGGCGCTGGCGACGCTGACTCCGAGCACGACGCGATAGGTGACAACGGCCTTGCCCGACGCCGACCAGATCGCCGACTTGTCGCGACGGGTCGAGAAGTACGCCAGCGAGTCGCGTTCACCCCATGTTTCCAACGCAATTCGGACGTTGATCTCGTCCTCTCCGGACAGTGCCCGGTCTTTGCGTCGCGGTCGGAAGAACACGAATGCTGTGGCGATGAGGGTTGCCGATCCGAGCACTCCGGTAACCAGCGCGAATACTCGCTTGCCGCCACCGACACCGGCGTAAGCGGGAGCCCGACCGAGCGCTTCGAAGAAGCCGTCGAACACCACCGGCGCGCGGCGGGCCTGCTCCTGCGGTGTTCCGACCAGACCAAGTACTGCCCAACCGATGAGGAAGGAGATCACCAGACCAACGGCGAACGTCAATGCGGCGCGCCAGCCGTTTCCTCGTTGGGAGATCGCGAAGAACTCCCGACGGCTGAGTAACAGAATTCCGATGACAGTCAGGTCGATGAGCAGCGGAACGAGGACGTTGGGAAAGGCGGTCGGGAAGACAATCCACGCCGCGATGAGGAAGAAGAACTCCAAAGCTTCCAGGAAGACGATCATCCCCCAGGCAGCCCGTTTGCGTTTGCCGATGGCACTGGCCAAAATGATCATCAAGACTGCCCAGGCCAAGTTCGGCGGGCCGGCGAGAAAGACCAACTCCACGAGCGCACGTAGCCACCGCAGGTACGGCCTGGTTGCCGGAATGATCGCCGTCACCAAGCTGAGGAAGGCGGTCAGGTAGCAGACCCACGACGCGATTCGCGGAACCTTGGACTCCCAGCCCGTGCCAGGTACATACCGGCGCTCCTGCTTGAGTTCCTCGATCGGAGGCACCACTACTGCGCTAGTCACCGGCAAAGCCTCGCACGCGACACGTCACGCTCGCTCGCTGCGGCTCGGCGATCACTCGGTCAGGACCGTGAGATCGCTGAACAGGTCCAGGGACTCAGGATTAGCGAGAGCCTCCCGATTGCGTACCGCCCGGCCGTGCACCACATCTGTGACAGCGAGTTCAGCCAGTTTGCCCGAGCGCGTTCGGGGTAGATCGGCGACCGCAACCACTCTGGCCGGAACGTGTCGAGGGGAGCAGTTCTCACGCAGGCAGGCGCCGATACGGCGCGCGAGTTCATCGTCGAGCGTCACGCCTTCAGCAAGTCGCACGAACAGCACGATGCGGGTATCACCTTCCCAACGCTGCCCAATCGCGAGTGCTTCCAGGATCTCCGGCAGTTGCTCCACCTGGCCGTAGATCTCAGCAGTGCCGATCCGAACGCCGGCGGAGTTCAACGTGGCATCCGAGCGGCCGTGGATGACCACCCCGCCGTGTTCAGTCCAAGACGCGAAGTCACCGTGTGCCCAGATGCCTGAGAATCGCTCGAAGTACGCGGCCGTGTATTTGGTCGCATCAGGGTCGTGCCAGAAAGCCAGCGGCATGGAAGGGAAGGCCTGCGTGCACACCAACTCCCCCTGCTCGTTCGGCCGCCCGCTCATGGAGATGCCCTGCGGATCCCACACATCAGCTGCGACTCCGAGCGCCGGCCCTTGAATTTCCCCGGCATAGACCGGACGCGTTGGGTCACCCATGACGAGGCACCCGCATAAGTCCGTCCCGCCAGAGATAGACGCCAGATGCACGTCTGACTTGACCTCGCGGTAGACGTACTCGAAGGAATCGACCGACAGCGGAGAACCGGTCGAGCAGATGGTGCGCAGATCAGCGAGGTCGTGGGTGCGGCCCGGCGTCGCGCCGGCCTTGGCGGCAGCGTCCAGATACTTGGCGCTCGTTCCGAACAAGGTCACTCGTTCGGATTCGACGATGTCCCACATCGCATCCCGTTGCGGGTGGAAGGGCGAACCGTCGTACAGCACGATGGTGGCGCCACTGGCAAGCGTCATGGTCAGCCAGTTCCACATCATCCATCCGCAGGTCGTGAAGTAGAAGACCCGGTCACCGGGTCGGATGTCGCAGTGGAGTTGGTGTTCGACGAGGAGTTTGAGCAGCACCCCGCCCGTTCGGTGAACGATGCACTTGGGCGCACCCGTGGTGCCTGAGGAGTAGAGGATGAACAGCGGATGGTCGAAGGCGACCAATTGATTCGCTATCGGCCCGGACTGTCCCAATGCAGCATCACCAGCCGCCGCAGCTTGTGACCAACTGATGACGGGCACCTGAGAGTGCGAGTCTCCCGCGGCGCCTCGGTCACGAACGTCGGCAAGATCTGGGTCCTCGTCCAGCTCGCCATGCACAATCACGGCGACCAATGAGTCGAGCCCCTCGATCACGGCAGCGAGTCGATCGAGGCGCTGGTGCCTTTTGTTTGCGTACACGTACCCATCAGCGGCGATGAGGACCTTCGGCTCGACCTGACCGAACCGATCAAGTACCCCCGCGACGCCGAAGTCTGGACTCGTCGAGGTGAACGTGGCCCCGAGGTTGGCAGTCGCCATCAGCGCAATCACGGTCTCGGGGACGTTGGGCATCCACGCGGCGACCCGATCGCCGATGGTGACGCCAACGGAACGCAGGAAGGCCGTCATTTGGTCGACCTGGTATTCCAGTTGGGCCCAGGTCAGCGTTCTGCGCACGCCGTCTTCGCGGCGGTAGACGATCGCGTACTGCCCCGCCCCGGGTCGCTGGCCACCGGCGAGCAGATTCTCCGTGAGGCTCAAAGTCGCGGCGGGGAAGAACCGCGCGGAGCGCATATCGCTGTGGGCTGGCGGCAGCACGTACGCGGGGCCGTCTCCTCGGTCACCGACGACGCCGCACTCACCCCAAATCACATCCCAGAAGTCCCCGGGGTGTTCCAGGCTGTAGTCGAACAGGGCGCGGGAGTCAGCCAGATTCGATGCGGTCGCTTCCCCGATATCTCGGCGCAGCCGGTCCATGGCAGTCTGCGCGACCCGATCGGGGTCCGGTTCCCACAGCGGCTCCGACGGCCGGTCTGCTGCGTCGTCCACGCGCTCAGCCCGCAGGGGGTGCAGCTGAAACGACGGGCGCGTCGGCGGCAACCGCTCGCTGCGCGGCCAGCAGTGAGGCTCCGCTTGAGCGCAACTGCTGCTTCTGGGTCGCGGTCATCTTGCCCTTGTTCTTGGCGACTGCCGCGAGCGTCGCCTGCCCTGAGCTGACGGATCGTTGGAACGTCACCAGAAATGAACTGTAGGCCGCGGGCGCCTTGCCCGCAGTCACGGCGGCCTGGCAATCGGCGCCATCGCCGGTCAATACCACCTTCGACTGATCTGCGATGTCAGTCAACATCGCTGCGGCATCGTTGACGTTGCCGCCCGCCGCCGCCGAGTTCAGCTGGGCGGCGACAGCGGATGCAGTCCCGTCGGCGGTCAGCGACGAGATTGCCTGCGCGCACGCCGCCGGCACGGCTGCTGCCTGCACCGTCGGTGTGGCGGTACTTGACGCCGTCGCACCGGTCGGGGTGGGCGTCACAGAGGGTGACTGGCTGGCAGTCTGCGCGGTGACTTCGGCTCCGACTGGCTGAGCGCTGTTGGAGTTCCGTGACTGCAAGTAGAACCAGGCTCCAGCGCCGACCGCGAGCAGTAGAACCAGAACCAGCAGGATGATCAGGATGAGCTTGCCCTTGCGCCCCTTCGGCTTGCCGCTTTCGGTCAGCGGAGAACTGATCGGGGTCGAACCGACTTGGGCGTACTCCGGCAAGGGCGGATTGATCGACGGCACGGGTGGCACCGGTACTCCTGGCTCCGGCGCGACCGTCGGTAGGTCACCAGTACCAGCGAGCGTTTGCGACGGGTCGGGCTGCGGTGCAGCAGCTGCGGGTGGACCGGCGACCGCAGCATCAGCGGGGGGTGGAGCGAACGGCCCACCTGGTTGCGGCGAATCGGGAGGTGGCGCGAAAGGTCCACCCGGTTGCGAGGCATCCACGGGCACGGGCGGCATCCACCCGGCGCCCGGGACTGCTGGAGCCGATGCGGCCGGAGGCACGGCCGGTGGCACTGGAGGTGTCGGCGGAGCCGGAGGCACTGGAGGTGTCGGCGGCACGGCCGGAGCCGCTTCGGCCACGGCCGATGAATGAGCACCGGGGTGCGACTGGGTGTGGTCGGTCCACCCGACTCCATCCCACCAGCGGACCATGGAACCGTCCTGCGGATCCGCGTACCAGCCTGCTAC